>DKMQ01000007.1:68847-69686 GCA_002470565.1 Oceanospirillaceae bacterium UBA7410
ATGGGCGCCATGCAAGCGATCATCAACATGGATCTTAAAATTAACGTGGTAGCCATCGTAGCTAGTGCCGAAAACATGCCTTCAAGCACTGCATCTAAGCCTGGTGACATCTATACTACGATGTCTGGAAAAACGGTAGAAGTGCTTAATACAGATGCTGAAGGGCGCCTTGTATTATGTGATGCGTTAACCTACGCCGAGCGTTTTAACCCTAAAACTGTTGTTGATGTAGCAACGCTTACCGGTGCATGCATTATCGCCCTTGGCCACCACACCAGTGCAGTAATGAGTAATGATGACCAATTTGCCGCCAGCATTATGTCTGCTGGCAAGCAGGCATTTGATACTGCGTGGCAATTGCCTATGGGTGAAGATTATCAAGAACAACTCGACAGTAATTTTGCAGATTTAGGCAATATTGGTGGTCGCTCAGCAGGTGCCATAACCGCTGCATGCTTCTTGTCTCGATTTGCTGAAAGTTTCACTTGGGCACATTTAGATATTGCCGGAACAGCGTGGACTTCAGGCACCAAAAAAGGCTCTACTGGCCGATGCGTACCCTTATTAGTTCAACACATCGTTAACCAGGCATAATCATGAGTCGAGCAGATTTCTATCAGCTCAAATCGAGCGATCCGGCTAGCCGCTATCCGCTGCTATGCCGCTTGCTAGAAAAAAGTCTCGGCGCCAGCCAAAAGGTTTACATCCTCTGCCAGGACGAAGCAGAGGCTATTCACTTAGACCAATACATTTGGGCTTTCAAGCCAGATTCGTTTATTCCTCACGCATTACCGCACGAAGATGCCAAAGCCGTTGTTGTTTTAGGCTGGCCTGAAATG
>DKMQ01000044.1:0-1177 GCA_002470565.1 Oceanospirillaceae bacterium UBA7410
GAAATGCTCAAATCTTTAACAGATTTTGGTGTGGTAGGAAGAGCAACGCAGCAAGGTTTGCTGCAAGTTACAGGGTATAACCCACGCGACTTTACTCAGGACAAGCATCGCACAGTGGATGACCGGCCATACGGTGGCGGGCCTGGCATGTTGATGAAGGTACAACCTTTACGAGATGCCATCGGCCAAGCAAAAGCCGAATTAGGCCAGCCTAAGGTGATTTATTTATCACCCCAAGGGCGTAGGTTAGACCAAGCTGGTGTAGTAGAGCTGGCCAAGCAGGAGAGCTTGGTATTGGTAGCAGGGCGTTACGAAGGAATTGATGAACGCCTAATTGGTGCCGACATAGATGAAGAGTGGTCTCTTGGAGACTTTGTATTAAGTGGCGGTGAACTTGCAGCCATGACCTTTATCGATGCAGTTTCACGTTTGTTACCTGGAGTATTAGGGCATGCAGAATCGGCGCAAGAAGATTCGTTTGCTCAGGGCTTGTTGGATTGCCCTCACTATACCCGCCCAGAAATGGTTGCAGGTATACCAGTACCCAAAGTACTGTTAAGTGGGGATCATGCAGCTATTGCCCGTTGGCGTATGCAGCAGCAGCTAGGTAGAACCTGGCAGCGGCGGCCTGATTTACTAGAACAGATAACACTGACAAAGGAACAAGAGCAATCTTTAGCAGAATTTATTCGCTTAATGGGTCAGTCCCAAGAGTGAAGAACAGGAGCGTGCCATGAGCAGCAAAAACTTGATAATTCAGCGTATCGAAGCTGAACAAATGAACAAAGAAATGCCAGAATTTGGCCCCGGCGATACCGTTGTGGTTCAAGTGAAGGTAAAAGAAGGTACTCGTGAGCGTCTACAGGCTTACGAAGGTGTGGTTATCGGTATCCGTAGCCGTGGACTAAACTCTGCCTTTACAGTACGTAAAATCTCTCACGGTGTGGGCGTTGAGCGTACTTTCCAAACTTATAGCCACCAGGTTGACAGTATTTCTGTTAAGCGCCGTGGTGACGTGCGTCAAGCTAAGTTGTACTACTTGCGCGACTTGTCTGGAAAGGCAGCACGTATTAAGGAAAAATTGGGTAAGCGTTAAGCTTAATCCAATAAAAAAACCGCCCTTAACTTAGCGTTAGGTGCGGTTTTTTTTGGCTTAAAATAATTATAAAAAGCTTAT
>DKMQ01000044.1:1225-1567 GCA_002470565.1 Oceanospirillaceae bacterium UBA7410
GTCGATTTTATATAGGATAACGTTACCCCTAGCCAGAGACCCTTGCACCTAAAACACTTGACTTACCGTCTTTGAAATAAAATATATTAAATATTTATTGTCATATGTTTTATTTTTATAATCTAATATTAAGATATTAATATGATAATATTAAATTATAAAATTAACTTGAACTAATATTACAATATGATATTTTATAGCCTGTCATTTTAGTCAAGGAGTAAGTATGAGTTGGACGGTTTGGGTTATAATTATTGAGCGCACTTTGGTACATATTCAGCATTTTAGTGTAATTAAAAAAGCGAAATTTTTTGGCTCCTTAGTATTCTTAACTCTAATTCT
>DKMQ01000044.1:1618-3951 GCA_002470565.1 Oceanospirillaceae bacterium UBA7410
CTGGCCGTGAGCTTGGTCTTGACCAAGAGCAAAAGTCAGCCGCCCAAGCCAGCGGTCAAAAAAGTGCACATTCTGCTTTATCTTCCAGTGCTTTTGCAAACGTTCGATCGGCCCTGGATGGGGCTCAGGTTAATGAGCTAAGTGATAAGGTATCTAGCTCTTTAACACAAACGGCAATTAACAAAACTGAAGATTTAATTAATCAAAAAGCGAATGAAGTAGTAAATAGCAAAGGTCATGGTAAAACGCAGGTTTCACTGCGCCAGTTGGAAACAAAAAACCCACAATTCAGCATTAAAACCATTCAGCCTTTAAGCGATCTCACAGACACATCGACTCAATTGACCTTTACTCAAGCCCAAATTAGTTCAGGTGAAAACCATGGTGAGCGCCGCGCCACTATTAACTTAGGTATCGGTCAGCGTTACTTGCTAGAAGATGGGCAGGCCGTTGCAGGTATCAACCTTTTCACCGATTATGAAACGGAATCTAAGCACAGCCGGGCCTCCCTTGGTTTGGAGTATCAAAGAGCTAACTTTAGTGCCAATGCTAATAAATATCACCCACTATCTAGCAAGGTGGTGATAGGAGATTATACCGAAGAGCCCCTCGCAGGATATGACATCAGGCTAACGGGCCAAATGCCTTACTTACCGTGGGCAAGAATCAAAGGCGCTCAATACTATTGGGATGCCGTCACAGGTGAAGACATCAAAGGTACTCGCTTGGGCATTGAAGCTGATATTAACGCTTCCACCACCCTTGAAGTGGGCACTGAAAACTCTAACACGGCCAATCGATCTGCTTATGCAACCTTAAGAGTACAGTTACCCTATAGCTCTAATCCGACATCAGGTCGCCTTAAAGTAGCAGACAAAGCATTCGAAGATTCAGGTGGAATTAGCTTAACGGATTTAAATTATGTTGAAAGATCCAACAAGATTCGTGTTGAAAAGCTTTTAAATGGTGTTAGCGTGGCACTTGGTGACTTCAATGCTGCGACCGTTGGTGCAACATGCATTTTATTCAATGCCGCTGGCATACCTATTGCCAATGGTTTAGGATTAACAGGGCCTGATGGCTTGGTTTCCCTGTCTAATGTAGTGTTACCAAGCGGATTGGTTTATTCAGAATGTACTGGTGGTGAGTATACGGACGAAGCAACTGGCGACAGTGTTGTTGCACCAAAGATTCGTTCAGCAATAATTTATTCAGGCACCGGTGGTGTAACTATGGTGGCAACACCTTTGTCTGAAATAGCTTATCAAATGGCAGATACTAATGCAGGCACTGCCTTAGCCAGCACCATTACAGCTAAAAATGCTGAAGTGGCCGCTGCATTTGGTCTTGGTTCTATTAATGTTACCAGTACCATTCCTTCCAATATAAACACTACCATAGCGGCAAATGATGACGCGGGCAAGTTCTCTACTATACTTGCTGCAATATCACAGATGGGTGAAAACTCCGCCGATGATAACCCAACAGACACTATAGCGGCACTCCTAGCAGACTTGCAGGGTTCTGATGGGTCTGCTGTTGGAACCATTGAAGGACGTAATTCTGGAACCGAAGTGGTTGATATTGCTAAAGCAATTGAAAACTTAGCCAATAATTCTGGTGATAATAACTACACTAATGGCTCAGCTTCAGGGAGCATAAAATTTTATCGTGGTGAAGGTTCTGTTATGGGCAATTTAGCCGTCATGGCTATTGATGCTTACATAGGCACAGGCACTGCACCTCGACTCCAGCAATACCTTGATGCAGGCGTGACGGGTGTTACTGAAGCTAACATTGCCGCAGTTAATGCAGCAGTAGCCAACCAACTGGCAGGCACAACAGCACTAATCCAAGCTTTGGCGGACACTGGCAGCACTATAGCCAGTAGTGCGATTGCAGCGATTGATGCTTACACAGGCACAGGCACTGCACCCACACTCCAGCAATACGTTGATGCAGGCGTGACGGGTGTAATCGAAGATAACATTGCCGTAGTTAACGCAGCGGTGGCTAATAAAACGGCAGGTACCACGGCACAAATCCAAGCCTTGGCTGATACGACTATAGCTGCGCTTAATTTAATTAGTGCTTATACTGGTGCAAACGCCATACCAACCTTGCAAAACTACATTGACGCAGGTGTCATTGGGGTGACTAGCGGTAATTTAAATCAGATAAATGATAGAGTTGCCACTAAAACAACTGCTGAAACTGACACAACTGTTGAGATTCAAAGCGTAATTAATACACCAGTCGCTGTTACCTTTACCATTGGCGCCATTGCGGATACCACCGTGGCTGAGAACGTCGCATTTACTGGCTCAACGCCA
>DKMQ01000048.1:0-442 GCA_002470565.1 Oceanospirillaceae bacterium UBA7410
GTGGCGTATAAACGTTCAAATTCATCCTGATCAGCAAAAAAAGCGTCATACAAACCTGGTACATCTGAAGGACTGAATAAGGTGATGTTGCCACCTTTTATCAAACGAGTGTACATTAAGCGGTTAAATTGAACGCCGTAGTCCATATGCCTAGCACGGTTCTCCTCTACCCCACGGTTATTTTTTAATACCAATAGAGATTCAACTTCTAGGTGCCAAATGGGGTAAAACAAGGTAGCTGCACCACCACGCACACCACCTTGTGAACAACTTTTAACAGCTGTTTGAAAGTGCTTTATGAATGGAATCATACCAGTGTGAAATGCTTCTCCCCCACGGATAGGGCTACCCAAGGCCCGCAAACGACCTGCATTAATACCAATGCCTGCACGCTGACTTACATACTTAATGATGGCCGAAGAAGTAGCATTGATTGAATCCA
>DKMQ01000048.1:597-89113 GCA_002470565.1 Oceanospirillaceae bacterium UBA7410
AGAATGGTCTAAACATTCGTTCAAATGATCAAATTCAGCGTCTGTATAATCTTTTAACAAGGCACTATCATAACGCTTAAGAGCGACCATGTTTTTAACGTGCTCACCCAAATGGGGCGGTTCAAAGCTGCCAAAGGCACGTTTTCGAAGATGGAAGATAGCCAGTCTAGCGGCCATGTATTGGTAATCAGGCGTCTCTTCAGATATTAAATCAGCCGCAGACTTAATGATGGTCTCATGGATATCAGCAGTGCGAATACCATCGAAGAATTGAATATGAGCTTTAAGCTCAACCTGAGACACCGAGACATTTTCCAAGCCTTCTGCGGCCCAATCTATGACACGATGTATCTTTTCTAGGTCAATTTTTTCTTGTCGACCGTTACGCTTTGTGACCATCAAACCTTGCATAGATTTGCCTATATTTGTTGTTAACTTTTACTATTTTTCAGCAGCTTAACTGAAGAACATCAGCATATTTTGCAATTCAAGCAAATAGTGAAAAAAACAACAAATCACTATATATTGTGCCTCAAAACATAATATGCCACCAAATATAGACATTTGCCTAGATAAAATCAAGCCGAATATTATTTAAATCTAAACTATCTGACTTGACAAATTGCCAAGGCAGATCAGCTCTGGCTTTCCTACTGGGCTTGTATTAATTATTTTTTCAGCTCATAAATACATCATATCGATTGGGAAAATATAGGCTTGTAACAAACTGACTGATACAATAGTTGCTTATGCATAAATGGCAGTTAAAGGATTTTTTAGACCATGTCTCAAAACACAGTCACCGTTGGGAATTTATCAGTTAGTAATACACTGCCATTTACTTTATTTGGTGGTATGAACGTACTTGAATCTAAAGATCTTGCACTTGAAATAGCCGACCATTATGTAAACACCGCAAAAAAGCTCAAAATACCCTATGTGTTTAAAGCTTCTTTTGATAAAGCCAACCGATCTTCGATCAATTCATTTCGTGGGCCAGGCCTTGATAAAGGTTTAGAAATACTTCAGGCAGTGAAGTCAGCTTACAATGTACCCATTATTACCGACGTACATGAACCCCACCAGGCTCAAGCAGCAGCGCAAGTTGCTGATGTTATTCAATTACCTGCGTTCTTATCCAGGCAAACAGACCTAGTGATCGCTATGGCCAAAACTGGGGCTGCTATCAACATCAAAAAGGCTCAGTTTTTAACACCAAGTGAAATGATTCATATTATCACCAAGTTTAAAGACGCTGGTAATGACAAGCTAATGTTATGCGAACGCGGCAGTAGCTTTGGCTACAATAATTTAGTGGTAGACATGCTGGGGTTTGGCACGATGAAAGCGTTCGGACATCCTTTGTTATTTGATGTGACTCACGCCCTACAAATTCCAGGTGGTCAAGAAAACGCAGCGGGAGGCCGGCGAGCGCAGGTAACCCAGCTAGCCCTGGCAGGCATGTCTCAAGGCATTGCTGGTTTATTTCTTGAAGCCCATCCTGATCCATCCAAAGCCAAATGCGATGGTCCTTGTGCGCTGCCATTATCACAGCTAGAAGCTTTTTTAAGGCAAGTAAAGGCAATGGATGATTTAGTAAAAGCGTTACCAGCACTTAATACCCAAAGCTAAGTAGCCAGAAGAATTGCCACTAGGTTTGATCCCCTAACACTAGGTGTTCAACCGCATCAACTGTTGATTCTTGATGATGATGCCAGGACTCGGTGCACTGCCAGTGATCTATCCAACTTGTATCATCTTGAGGTCGAGCCAGCATGCGCTGCTTGCGCAACGACCTAGGCGTATCCACAAAAAGTGACAGGTGGACCATGTCCCGCAGAGGTTTGCTAAAAGCAAACACTCCATCAATAATCAACACTCCCTTGGGCAGCAGCTCTATACTGTCATCACTTTCCCCATTGACCCAATGCACTGGCTTGTAGCTTACTTTCATACCTTTTAGTAACGGCTCAAGCAAGCAGTCTTTAAACTCATTAACATTGAAATAGGCATCTCTGGCATAAACATTGTGTAATTTCCCCTGCTGTATTTTGGTCAATGGATGGTAAAAGTCATCTAACTTTACCACTTGAGTATGCGCCCAAGGTTTTATTTCATCACTTAACACCTGGCATAAAGTCGATTTACCTGCACCGCCACAGCCATCTATAGCGATGACGAAAAGCTGACTCTGTTGGTATTGAGTTTGGGCTGATTTAGCTATACCTTGAATTTTTTTTAACCACATACAGTGTCCATAAAACTTCTCTAACAAGCCATTAAAAAAGGGGATCTTAACATGCTCATGTTTAATGACGACAAACCTGAGTAAAGTTTCATTTTAACACTTGCACTCAAAAGCTTAGTTACCTAGTATCATTATTATTATTTACTTTTTTAAGTGCAATACTACTACCTATGCTAATTGTTATTTCTCCTGCCAAAACACTAGATTTTGAAACCCCTAGCCACACAACACTGTCTAGTCAGCCAGAGTACCTTAGCCAGTCTCAAGCCTTAATCGATGTATTAGCCCCCATGGCACCTCAAGACATCGCACAATTAATGAAATTAAGTGATAAATTAGCAGCGCTTAATACCGCACGTTACGGAAGCTTTAGTACACCTTTTACTACAGACAATGCAAAACAAGCCATTTTAGCTTTTAAGGGGGATGTGTATACTGGACTAGAGGCGAATACATTAACTCAAAGCCAACTCACCTTTAGCCAGTCTCATTTGCGCATTTTGTCTGGTTTATACGGATTATTAAAACCTTTGGATTTAATGCAGGCGTATCGTTTAGAAATGGGAACCAAATTAGCCACGCCTGAAGGTAAAGACCTCTATGAGTATTGGGGAAATTCACTAACTGAAGGTTTGAACGCATTATTGGGGCAAGATTCTGCCCCTGTATTGATCAACTTAGCATCCAATGAGTACTTCAAAGCGATAAAGCCACAGGCCTTAAATGCTCGTATTATTACCCCAGTGTTTAAAGATAGAAAGAATGGCAATTATAAGATTATTAGCTTCTTTGCAAAAAAAGCTAGAGGTATGATGACAAGATACATTATTGAAAACGAACTCAATGAGGTAGAAAAAATTAAACATTTTGATCAATCTGGTTACTATTACAGCGAAGAACAAAGCACTAATGATCAATGGGTATTTTTACGCGAAGAAGTATAATTACGCCCATATCATAAACAGCCAGACCAATGCATACCGGGCGGCCTTACCTATCACGATAAGACTTAGGCAAAGCCTTTTTGGCCAGCCCAAGTAGCCAGCAGCCAAACAAAATCCGTCACCAATGATAGGCACCCAACTAAGCAGTAATAACCAAACACCATAACTTTGAAGTTGATCAACACGCAGTGCTGATAAAATGAACATCCCTTCTATTCTGCTCTTTAGAGCCCCCTTAACTCTCGATTGAAACTTACTTCGCTGCAATCTAAGAGCTAATATACCGCCCATGAAAAAGGTCACATAAGCACCTAAACTGTTGCCCGAAGTTGCAATAAGCCACAACCAAAAGCCATTTTCAGGCTGTTCTATCAACATAGCCACCAACAAGACCTCAGACCCACCAGGTAATAATGTTGCAGCAAGTGCGCTAAACACAAATAAACTAAGCCACGACACTGAGTTAGCTCATTGGATAAATAGATTCTGCATACATGTGCAGCTCTTCAAGGATCGCAATTTGAGCTGGGTCTTTAATTTTTTGACCTAACTCATTTAGCTCTTTGGCAAAGTGTTCATAAGTACGCGCACCAGAAGCGCTGGCATCAAGCAGCCGTTCACTGCGAAAAGCCTCCCACGCCTGCATTTCGTCACCACTTAATAGATGTGGATAGTTACGCGCTTTAAGGCGAAAGAGCATGGCTTCTAAGCGATTATCTGTGAAGGAAAACTCACCCTCGCTCCAGATAGACGGATCACTTTGATGTACCTTTTCCATCAGTTTGCGATCTTTATCATTAAAAAAACCACCGCCATAAAGTCCAGCATCAGGATCTACTACAGGGAATTCAGGTCGATTTGAATATGCTTGAGATAGTGCTTCACATAAATTTAGGTCTTCACGCAAATACTGCAGGTGTTTTAGACACTGCGTTTTATCAACACTAAAGGATGTGGCTTGCTCATCAGACAAGGTCTGCAATGGCGATACCACAGGGCACTTGTTGACTTGGATCTCTTTCACTGCTGGACGCTGAGCATCCACAGGCAGTAGATCTTTACGACTAAATAACAGCTCTTGTAACTGTGCTGAACTATAGCCTTGCCAAATGCGTGGATCTTGGCGCAGGTCGAATACCAGCACTGCGTTGTTGTTGCTTGGGTGCTTTGCAAACGCACCAACCAATGACAAATAGCCGTTTTCACGCCCATAAGTCGAAGAAACGTGCAATACAGGTTTACGCATTTGTAAGTCTAACTGACCCCAAACTTGAGCTTTATGTTTTAGCTGAAACACATAGTTGTATAATCGAGGTTGAGATTTTTTAAGCAAACGCGCCAACTCTATAGTAGCGCGAACATCCGCCAAAGCATCATGAGCGTCAGCATGCTCGATGCCATTAGCTGGAGCTAGTCGATCTAACTTTAGCACAAGCTCACCCGCTTCATTACGAGGCCAGTTGATGCCCTCAGGGCGAATGGCAGCAGCTGTTCTGACCAGGTCAATCAAATCCCAACGGCTATTACCACCTTGCCATTCGCGAGCATAGACATCAAACAAATTTCGGTACAAACCAAACCTTGTGAATTCATCATCAAATCGTAAACTGTTATAACCTAAACTGCAGGTACCTGGCTTGCTCATTTGCTCATTAATTAGAGCCATGAATTCCACTTCTGGCACACCCTCTTGTAAGCATTTTTGAGGGGTAACGCCTGTCACTAAACAGGCACTTGGTGATGGTAGATAGTCATCAGCTGGACGGCAGTACCACATCATAGACTCACCAATTTGGTTAAAATCTAGATCTGTACGAATCGCTGCAAATTGTGAAGGGCGATCCCAGCGCGGGTCCAGACCAAAAGTTTCATAATCATGCCATAGCAATGTTTGAGTTTGGTCCGGTTGATACGCCACGCGAAAGCTCCTTAAAGGCTGTGCCGATAATTACCGACGATAAGTTTGTTCTACAAATGGCATCTTACACACTCTACAAGGTAATTGCTTGCCACGAACTAAGGCAAACACTTGAGTATCAAAGGGGGTATAAGCATTATCAACATAGCCCATTGCTAGAGGAGCACCCAAGCTTGGACCAAATCCACCAGAGGTTACTACGCCAATCACATCACCTTGTGCTGTGACTAACTGAACACCTTCACGAACTGGAGCCTTGCCTTCTGGTAGTAGGCCAACACGGCGACGCTTCGCACCATTAGCCATTTCTTCCAACACAATTTCTGCCCCAGGAAACCCACCTTCACGATCACCTCCAGCGCGACGGCTTTTTTGAATCCCCCAGGTCAAATTAGCTGAGATAGGGGTCGTTTGTTGGTTTAAGTCGTGTCCATACAAACATAATCCTGCTTCTAGTCGTAAAGAATCACGAGCGCCAAGGCCTACCCACTCTACTTCGTCAAAGGCCAATAAGCTTGCAGCTAATGCTTCTGCTCGATCATTAGCAACAGAGATTTCAAACCCATCTTCACCCGTATAACCAGCTCGACCAATAAAACATTCATGCCCCAAAATAGACACTGATCTAGCATCCATAAAACGCATATCTTCAACATCTGGTGCTAGGCGAGCAAGAACTTCACAAGCCTTTGGACCTTGCAGCGCCAATAAAGAACGATCTTCAAGAACTTCTAGATCAATATCACTGCCAAGGTGAGCACGCATATGCTCGATGTCTTGCACCTTACACCCAGCGTTGACAACTAAAAAGAAATGATCACCAGCATTGGTAACCATTAAATCGTCCATAATGCCACCAGAAGCATTAGTAAAAAAACCATAACGCTGTCGCCCTGGAGCTAGCGCAACATAATCTGCAGGAATCAAGCTTTCTAAAGCTAGAGCAATTGATTCCATAGATGTACCGGTGAGACGCACTTGGCCCATATGGGAAACATCAAACAATCCAGCTTGAGCACGACAGTGTAAATGTTCTTTTTTGACACCCATGGCATATTGCACGGGCATATCGTAACCCGCAAAAGGAACCATTTTTGCTCCTGCTTGAATATGCATGGAATGAAAAGGGGTAGTTAACAAAGAATCAGTCATAAACTTCTCGCAGTTTGGGTTAAAATCACTCATCTGCAGAAATTATAACAAGTTTCCTATAGGAAATAAAATTACTTTAAATAATATTCAGCGTTGGAGGGATTTATCGAGCGACGATCCACAATACAAGGGCGTCAGTCTCACTCAAGCTCACCAAAGCATGGCCCATATTTGCATCGTAATACATGCTATCTCCTGCCACCATAGCTACAGGCTCGTAAAACTCAGTATAAAGAGCTAACTCACCTTCTAACACCAACAAAAACTCTTCTCCTTCATGACGAACCCAGTCATCAAAGTCATCAAAACTACGCGCTCTAACACGTGTCTTAAAAGGCACCATTTTTTTTCTAGCAAGGTCAGTAGATAAAAGCTCATGCTCATAGGTACTAGTTGGATGCGGTGTTCCTTGACCCGATTTCGTAAGCACACGTCGTCCAGAAGCCATGGTAGTGCGCGGTTTAGCGAAAAGTTGTGGGATGTCAATCTGCAGACCATTTGCTAGTTTTTGGACAGCTGTAAAGGTTGGAGAGATCTGCTCATTTTCTATCTTAGACAAAGTTGAGCGAGCCAAGCCTGTTTTTTGACTAGCCTCTTCTAAGGTTAAATTCAAACTTTTCCTAATTTCCCGTAATCGCTTACCCAGCTGCAAAGGCTCTACATTAGCTTGCATCCCAGAACCGGATTCAATCTTTAACTCAGGCATATTTGGTTGCTCCGCGGACATGTTGTATCTCATAGGTTTCACAGGCTAAAGCTCATGCTAACACGGCATGCGTCCACCGTCATGCCGAGGCAACTAACAAGCGCCTGCACGAGAATACAGCAAAACTAAAAAGGGGAAATATTTCCTATACGCTATTTTATTGATTGGATCTAATCAAAATGATATGCTGTATGCATATTATATACGACTCTTCACTAGAGCCGAGTATTTACTTTAATCTTGGATAATAGGAACCAAAAACATGAATAACATTCCTGCTGAATTGCTTTATACCGACTCCCACGAATGGTTGGCCGACAATGGTGATGGCACTGCAACAATTGGCATCACTCATCATGCCCAAGAGTTATTAGGAGACATCGTGTTTGTTGAAGCTCCAGATGTGGGCCGAAGCTTGGATGCTGGCGAAGAGTATACGGTTATTGAATCAGTAAAAGCAGCATCAGATTCATATGCTCCAATAGCAGGAGAAATAATTGCTTTTAACGATTCTCTAGAAGACTCTCCTGAAATGGTTAATGAGGACCCTTATATAGAGGGTTGGATTGTGAAGCTTAAACTAGCAGAAGACGCAGATCTAGGTATGTTGCTTAGCGCACAAGCCTATTCTGACGTTATTAATAACGAAGACTAAACAGTTGCTTTGATCACCCTAATTTCATAATAAATTATCCTAGTACGCTATTTATAGCGCCTAGCGAGGATTCCCCATGTCTGCACCTTCTTTTACTCCAACTCCTATTGCACAGTTACTTCAAACTGATGCTTTTATTGACCGTCATATTGGCCCAAGCAGCGCTGACAATGATGTTATGTTGCGTCACCTCAATGTGTCTAGCATGGGTGAGTTGTTGGACGAAACAGTGCCAGACAGTATCCGCTTAGACCAGCCTTTAAACTTACCTTCTTCACAGTCTGAAGTAGATACTTTAGCTCAGCTTAAAACGATGGCTAGCAAAAACATAGTCAATGTATCTTGCATCGGCATGGGGTACAGCAATACGTTAGTCCCAAACGTTATTTTACGCAACGTTATGGAAAACCCAGCATGGTATACCGCTTACACACCTTATCAGCCAGAAATTGCTCAGGGTCGTTTAGAGTCATTACTTAATTACCAACAAATGATTATGGACTTAACAGGCATGGAGCTTTCTAACGCTTCATTACTGGATGAAGCAACCGCAGCTGCAGAAGCAATGGCACTTTGCAAACGGGCCAACAAGAAAAAGAGCGTGACTTTCTTTGTTGATGATAACACTCACCCACAAAATCTATCTGTAATACGCACACGCGCAGAGTATTTTGGGTTTGAAATTGTCACTGGCAACCCAGCCACAGATTTGGCTAAACACGACTTATTCGGCGTGCTGGTTCAATACCCAGGTAGTGATGGCGCTATTTGTAACTTAAAGAGCATTATTGATGAAGCCCATGAGCAACAAGCACTGGTTGTTGTTGGTGCTGACATCATGAGTTTGGTGTTATTGCGCTCTCCTGGAGAGCTTGGTGCTGATGTAGTGTTTGGCTCTAGCCAACGCTTTGGTGTGCCCTTAGGGTTTGGTGGTCCACACGCTGCTTTTTTTGCCAGTAAAGACAAATACAAACGTTCCATTCCTGGACGTATTATTGGCGTCTCAATAGACACCAAAGGTAGGCCTGCGCTGCGTATGGCTATGCAAACCCGTGAACAACATATCCGCCGAGAAAAAGCTAACTCTAACATCTGTACGGCACAAGCCCTATTGGCTAACATGTCGTCTTTTTACGCGGTTTATCACGGCCCAAAGGGGCTTCGCACTATTGCTAATCGCATCCAACGCTTTACAGCTATTTTGGCAGCTCAGCTTGAGACTTTAGGTTTTCCTTCCAGTAACCAAAACTTCTTTGATACCTTAACTTTGCCAACCAATGGCCAACAAGATGAAATCTATCAGCGCGCACTTGATGCTGGTTATAATTTACGCAGAGTTGGCACTGATGGCTTAGGCGTTAGCTTAGATGAAACTACCCAAACACATCATGTTCAAGCGTTGCTAAATATATTTTCAGGAGCTCAAGTAGAGTTTGACTTAGTTGCGACAGATGCCTTGTGCAGCAGTATCAGCATGGGGATGCCTAACGAATTAATGCGCACTGATGCTATCTTAGAGCACCCTATTTTTAACAGCTATCATAGCGAAACAGATATGTTGCGCTATATGAAAAAATTAGAAAATAAAGATTTCTCTTTAGTTCATGGCATGATCCCACTGGGTTCTTGCACTATGAAACTTAATGCCACAGCGCAGATGGCAGCAGTCACATGGCCTGAATTTTCTAATATGCACCCCTTTGCTCCAGCAGATCAAACTCAAGGTTATATGGAGTTAATTAGGTCTTTAGAAGCACAATTAGTTGAAATTACTGGTTACGACCATGTGTCAATGCAACCCAATTCTGGTGCCCAAGGCGAGTACGCTGGACTTGTGGCCATTCGCAAATACCAAGAAAGTATTGGCGAAGGTCATCGCAACGTATGCATCATCCCAAGCTCTTCTCATGGCACTAACCCTGCCAGTGCTTCTATGGTAGATATGACGGTAGTTGTGGTTGGTTGTGATGATTTAGGCAACGTAGATGTTGCAGAACTAAAAGCCAAAGCGCAGCAATATGCTGAACAGCTTTCATGCTTAATGATCACCTACCCTTCAACACATGGTGTGTATGAAGAAAGTGTCGTGGAAATTTGCCAAATTATTCATGATAATGGCGGCCAAGTTTATATGGACGGTGCTAATATGAACGCCCAAGTAGGGGTGAGCAAACCTGGCCTCATAGGTTCTGACGTTTCACACCTTAACTTACATAAAACCTTTGCTATTCCTCATGGTGGTGGTGGTCCAGGTATGGGGCCTATTGGCGTAAAGTCTCATCTTGCGCCTTTTTTACCTAATCACCCTGTGGTTCCCGTACACGGAGAAGACAATGGTAATGGAGCAGTCTCAGCAGCGCCTTATGGTAGTGGTTCAATCCTGCCTATTTCTTGGGCTTACATTAATTTGTTAGGTTCAGAAGGTTTGGAGCAATCCACCGCCCAGGCTATTTTGAGTGCCAACTATATGGCTTCACGCTTAAGTGAGCACTTCCCTATCTTGTATCAAGGCCGCAATGATCGTGTAGCACACGAGTGTATTATTGATATTCGTGGACTAAAAGAAACCACCGGTATCAGTGAAGAAGATATTGCCAAACGTTTGATGGACTATGGCTTTCATGCGCCTACCATGTCCTTCCCTGTGGCAGGCACCTTGATGATTGAGCCCACAGAGTCTGAGCCAAAGCGAGAAATTGATCGCTTTTGTGACGCTATGGCTAGTATTCGTGGTGAAATTGCAAAAATTGAATCAGGCGAGTGGAGCCCGAAGCACAACCCATTAAAAATGGCACCACACACCCAGTCAGATTTAGCGAGCCATGGTTGGAATCGGGGTTATTCCCGCAGTGTTGCAGCTTTTCCATCTGCAGCAACCTTGGATGCAAAATTCTGGCCTACGGTTAATCGTATAGATAACGTTTATGGTGATCGTAACCTTATCTGCTCTTGCCCCCCGATGGAGTCATACCAAGACTAATAAAGGCTTCTAACAGCGTAAATGACGTTGGGAAGGTGTGTAATATAAAAGCGCTTGTAAGCAGCTAAATTTATTCATTGACCCACGTCTATATTTACTATATTTTGCGACTAAATTACCCGCTTCAAACTAACTACTTAGCAGGGAACTCGTGAAAGCGCTGAATCCATTTTTACCTTTATTTTTAAGCTGTACTCTATTGCTCATGGGCAATGGTTTGTTGTTCATTATTATTCCCATGAGCATGCGCTTAGATGGCCAAGATACAGATGCTATTGGCTTAGTCATGTCGCTTTATTTTGTAGGTATGTTGCTAGGTTCCTTGTATGGCAAGAACCTTATCAGCCGTGTAGGCCATATACGCATTTTTGCCGCTTGTGCTTCTGTAGCCACTATGTGCGCTTTATTACACAGCATCTGGTCTGTGCCTGTAGTTTGGGGACTATTAAGGGTACTCATTGGTTTTACCAATGCAACTTTTTTTATGACTATGGAAACATGGTTAAGTGAGAGCTCTACTAGAGAGAACCGCGCTACAGTTCTTGGTAGCTATCAGTTTGTTACTTATTTTGGCTTAGCTTTAGGCCAACTTATGTTGAATTTTGCAGAACCACAAGACCCTATTCTTTACATCTATGTAGCGATGCTCTTTTGTTTATGTATGATTCCAGTGCTTATGAGCCGTTCTGGTGGCCCGCGCATTAATGAATCTGAATCTATGCCATTAAAAATCCTCTACAAAACATCACCCCTGGGTGTTATAGGCATCATGATTTCTGGCATTTGCTTAGGCGCTTTGTACAATATGAGCAGCATATACGGTGCCGACGTGGGTATGACCAAAAGCCAAATAGCAACTTTTATGAGTGCTACTATGGTGGGAGGGTTTTTATTACAGTTTCCTGTGGGCAAATTGGCTGATCTATTTGATAGACGTACCGTGTTAGTGATCACACTGCTGGTGGCCTGCTTTGCAGCGATGGTATTACCCATTATGGCCTCTCAAGGTGAAATGGCTATTACTATTGCATGTGCAATAATTCTCAGTGGCGCTTTGGCTTGTGTGTACCCCATAGCCTTAGCAGATGCCTTTGATCGACTCAAGCCTACTGAAATGGTGGCAGCCAGTGGAAAGCTCATTTTGGCTTATTCTACAGGTGGAGTCATTGGTCCCTATACGTCTTCATTGGTAATGAAACACATGGGCGCAGGAGCTTTGTTTGGCTACTTAATTGTGGCATGTCTGGTGTTAATTACCTTCGTAATGTATCGCATGAGTATTCGCTCAGCAGTGCCTGATGCACTGCAAGAATCATTCGTGATGCAAGGCATGGCACCCATGGCTACCGAACTTGATCCGCGTACAGAATATAATAGTTTGGATGAAACCAGTATAGCTGCTGAAACTGTGCTTTTATTGGCAGAAGAAAATCCAGATGATGTGGTAGAAATCGCCTTGAGCATCGCTCTAAATCAACCAGAAGAGGCTGTTAATATAGCCCAAGCCACTGCCTACAACTACCCTGATGACGCTGTAGTTTTAGCCGTCACCTTGGCTAATGAACTGCCCCACTTGAAACTTGATATTATTACTAATGTGGCAGGCTCCGCTCCTTCTTCTGGTGCGGATTTAGCACGATATATGTGTGGCTTAATTAAACAACAAAAACTTGATCCTGAAGCAAGTTTTAATGCATTAAGCAGGCTTACGTTAAAACTGCTGGATGAAGCACCTCTGCAAGCTGCAGAAATTGCCGCTATAGTCAGTCATGAAATTGCCGACGATATGCCTGAATTAGTCGCTCAAATTGCAGTCTTGGCCGCGCAAGCAGCACCAGATCAGCGGGTAGAAGTAGCTACAGCAGTAACTCAAGAAGTGCCCGAGGCCAGTGTAGAGATAGCCACTGGAGTAGCAGAAACCATAGCTTCAAGTCCTGATGAAGAGTTGCACAGTTTCTTAGCAGGTGAAGAAAATGATGATTACTTAGGAGAAGGCGCAGAGCTAGCTATTGCTTTAGGCCAAGAAACACCAGAACAAGCCTTTGATATTGCAACCGCTGTTGCTGAAATACTCCCAGAAGACGCCGCTCAAGTAGCTGAATCTATAGCTCAAACAGATCCTGAAAATGCATCGGAGTTAGTCGATAGTATAAGCGAGGTGGCACCAGAAATGGCAGATGATGTGATGTATGCTGTGGCCAGCTCCTTGCCAGAACAAGCAGAAGAGATACTACAAGATGTGCTAATGGACGCTGAAGCTAACGAACAAGCCGATCGTCAGGTTAGCTAACAGGCCAAGTTTCAAGCAAAGCATCAGCAATCGCTTTATTCGCATCAGGAATAGCCAGCCCAGATAATGTTTTTGCATCGACCCATAAAACGGGCTGATCTTCCATGCCTTTAGCAATGCCTGATGCATTCTTAACTAGATAGAAATACAATGACACATTTTTATCAGCATAGTCGTGATGCACAGCTTTAAATAGCTCACAAAAGCGTTGATCAATCTGTAAATCAACTTCCTCTTCAAGCTCTCTTGCCAAAGCTTGTAAATGGGTTTCGTCAGTTTCTATTTTTCCGCCTGGAAATTCCCACTTACCACCTTGATGTTGCCAATGCGCACGTTGTGCCATTAGTATTCGCTGCTGAGAATCAACCACGATTGCTGCAACTACCTCCACACGCTTATTCATTGCTTTACCTTAACTGCGATAGTCAGCGTTGATTTTAACGTAATCATAAGATAAATCAGTAGTCCACACTGTTTGCTTTATATCGCCGCGCTTAAGGTCTACTCGTATGATGATTTCTTCTTGGTCCATGACTTCTTGACCTGCTGATTCTGTGTAACTTGCTGCACAGCCGCCTTGGTCAACTAGAAGGCAGTCACCTAAATGAATGGTTAGGGTGTTAACGTCAAGGTTGGGCACGCCAGAATAACCTACTGCGCATAATATGCGCCCCCAGTTTGGGTCACTAGCAAACATTGCAGTTTTTGTAAGTGGTGAATGGGCGATAGCATACGCCACTTGCAAACACTCTTGTGTATTCGCACCACCTTCCACTTCTACACTAATAAACTTAGTTGCACCTTCTCCGTCTCGTACAATCGCGTGAGCTAACTGCTGCATAAGTTCAGTGAGGGCTTTGCTAAATTTGGAGATTAGTTCACTATCATCATCTAAGCATAAGCTACTAGCACCTGTAGCGATGAGCATACACGAATCATTAGTCGACATATCGCCGTCTACTGTAATTCGGTTAAAGCTTTGTTCCACAGCTTGGTCTAGTAGGTCTTGGGTTAAGGTGGGTGAACATCTCACATCAGTTGCAACAAACGCAAGCATAGTGGCCATATTTGGCCGAATCATACCTGAACCTTTAGAAATGCCAGTGAGGCTGATCGTTTGGCCTAGGTGTTCAATTTGAACACTAGCGCCTTTGGTGCGAGTGTCTGTAGTTAATATCCCCAAAGCCGCATCTTGCCAGCCATTAACGTCTAATTTTTTTATAGCGTGAGGCAAGTTTGATACGATTTTTTCTATTGGAAGCTTTTCTCCGATTACCCCTGTTGAAAAGGGTAATACTTGAGAGCTATTTAAACTGAGACCTTTTGCCAGTTCTTGGCAACAAGTGAATGCATCAGCATCACCCACAAGTCCAGTGCCTGCATTAGCATTACCTGTGTTGATGACTAAGGCCAAAGGGCTATCCTCTAGCAAATGTCGCTTACATAGCTGCACTGGAGCTGCACAGAATGCATTAGTGGTAAATACTCCAGCGATACTTGAACCAGCTTGGGCTAGCATTACCACTAAGTCTTTACGACCAGAGGTTTTAATTCCAGCCTCTGTGGTACCTAATTGAAACCCTTCAATAGGATGGTAGTTCACATTAGCTAAGCGTCCAACAGCCATAATTTAATTCCTAATACATCACTTTTTAGTTAGGTAAGTTTACCGTGACACTGCTTATATTTCTTACCCGAACCACAAGGACAAGGTTCATTACGACCTACCTTCGAGGGCGGGACACCGGTAGAGGCTGCTTGTGCTTGTTGCTGCGCACCTGTTTGAGCTAATGCTTGCTCATGACGATACTGCATTGCTGCTTGCGCCTGTTCTCGTTTCGTTCTCTCCTCTTCCTCCACTTCTGCTGGAGATCGAACTTGAACGTTACTTAAAATACGAATAACGTCTTCTTTTATAGAAAAAAGTAGATGTTGAAAAAGGTCAAAAGATTCTCGTTTGTATTCTTGCTTAGGATTTTTTTGTGCATACCCACGTAAATGAATACCTTGGCGTAGCATATCCATAGTTGCTAGGTGCTCTTTCCAGCGAGAGTCAATCACTTGTAGCATCACTTGTTTTTCAAAACCACGAATAGTGTCAGCCCCTACTACATCAGTTTTGGATTGATAACTATCACTTAATTGAGTTTGAATTTTATTACGTAAACTTTCTTCTTCTAGACGATCGTCTGCATCAAGCCACTTTTGAACAGGTAGCTCCATACCAAATTGCTTTTTAAGCTCAGCTTCCAAGCCATCTATATCCCATTGTTCTGCAAGGCTTTGCGGTGCAATAAATAGATCAATCGCGCTGTCTACCACTTCATAGCGCACGTTAGTAATCACATCAGCGATGTCATCTGTTGACATTAACTCATTACGTTGATCATAGACAACGGTGCGTTGGTCGTTAGCTACGTCATCGTATTCTAGTAGTTGCTTACGCATATCAAAGTTACGACCCTCAACCTTACGCTGAGATTTTTCAATAGCATTTGATACCATTCGATGCTCAATAGCTTCGCCTTTCTCCATACCTAACTTTTGCATCAAGCCTTTGATACGCTCTGGTGCAAAAATACGCAATAAATTGTCTTCTAATGATAAAAAGAAGCGCGAAGACCCTGGGTCACCTTGACGACCTGAACGACCACGAAGCTGATTATCTATCCTTCGAGACTCATGACGCTCTGTGCCGATAATATGCAGGCCACCAGAGGACAATACTAAGTCATGACGTACTTTCCAGTCTGCTTTAGCCGCCTCTATTTCTACTTCACTAGCGTTTTCACCCAAAGCTTCTAGTTCAGCTTCTAGCTTGCCACCCAAAACAATATCAGTGCCTCGACCGGCCATGTTAGTGGCAATAGTCACGGCACCAGGACGACCTGCTTCGGCAATAATGCTTGCTTCACGCTCATGTTGCTTAGCGTTAAGCACGTTGTGAGGCACGTCGGCATCAGTTAAGGCTTGAGAAACCATCTCTGACATTTCAATAGACGCCGTACCCACCAAAACTGGACGCTGCTGCGCCACACAAAGACGTATATCTTCGATAATGGCCGCAAATTTTTCTGGCATCGTCAGATAAACAAGGTCATTCATATCCTTACGTTTGACATCAACGTTGGTAGGAATAACCAATACATCCAAACCATAGATTTGATGTAATTCAAATGCTTCAGTGTCTGCAGTACCTGTCATACCTGCAAGTTTTTCATATAAGCGGAAGTAGTTTTGGAAAGTGGTAGACGCCATAGTCTGGCTTTCTTTTTGAATACTCACACCTTCTTTTGCTTCGATGGCTTGGTGGATTCCTTCTGACCAACGACGGCCCGCCATAGTGCGGCCGGTATGCTCATCAACAATTACCACTTGGTCATCTTGAACAATGTAGTCCACATTGCGAGAGAAGATTACATGGGCTTTAAGTCCCGCATGTACATGATGCAATAATGGGAGATTGGCCGCAGCATACAAGCTTTCACCTGACCCTAAAAGGTTTGCACCAATTAACAGCTCTTCAACAAATTGATGCCCTCCTTCGGTAAGCTCAATAGTTTTGTGAGATTCATCAAAAGTATAGTGACCAGTAGGCTCTTCATCACCCTCTATTTTTGGCTGAACCTCAAGCTGTGGCATTAAACCGTTGATAGTGAGATACATCTGAGTGTTATCTTCAACCGGCCCAGAGATAATCAAAGGGGTACGCGCCTCGTCAATGAGGATCGAGTCAACTTCATCTACAATGGCATAATTAAGGGGGCGCTGTACTTTATCTACAGCACTAAATGCCATATTGTCTCGTAGGTAATCAAATCCAAACTCGTTATTAGTACCGTATGTCACGTCACAGGCATATGCTTCGCGTTTTATGTTACTGTCTTGGCCTGAAAGAATAATACCCACAGACAAACCCAAGCCTTCATAGAGTGGACGCATCCATTGGGCATCGCGCTGAGCTAGGTAATCGTTCACGGTAACTACGTGAACTCCATTAGCTGAAATGGCGTTAAGATAAACTGCAAGTGTAGCAACTAGAGTTTTACCTTCACCTGTGCGCATCTCAGACACCTTGCCTTGATGCAAGGCAATACCACCAATCATTTGCACATCAAAGTGGCGCATTCCCATCACCCGGACTGAAGCCTCGCGACAAACGGCAAACGCCTCAGGTAGTAGATCATCTAAACTTTCACCAGCATCAAAACGTTGATTGAATTCTGCTCGCTTGGCTGCAATCTCAGTATCTGATAATGACTGATAATCACTTTCTAGTTTATTGATATTACTTACAATTTTATTAAACCGTTTTACTTCACGATCATTTTTACTGCCAAAAAGTGACTTTAGAATTTGTACCATTATCTTATCTTTTTATATGCGCTGGTGCGTTTGTTAGGGTAAATGAGACGTCTATTATCTCTACTATTACTATGGGGCCTTAAGCCATTTTTCAAAGGCCTGAAACGTAAAAAAGCTGGAGTTCTTTTGGAACACCAGCTTTGTCGTTATTATTTTTTATGCTATAGCAGCCGCTTGACTCATATAAGCGATGGGAGAGTCTAACTCATCATCAAATGTAACGACTTCCCAAGCATCTTCTTGGGATAATAGTTCCCTTAGCAGCATATGATTCAAACCATGCCCAGACTTATGACCTTCAAACTTGCCAATGAGACTGCGTCCCAATAAGTATAAGTCTCCGACAGCATCTAATACTTTATGTTTTACAAATTCGTCCTGATAACGCAAGCCGTCTTCATTTAAAACGCGATAATCATCTACGGCAATAGCATTGTCTAAGCTACCACCTAGAGCTAAATTTTTAGACCGAAGGTATTCAAAATCCTTCATAAAACCAAACGTGCGAGCACGGCTCACTTCTTTTACATAAGAAGTGCTAGAAAAATCCAAATGGGTAGTGCAATTACGGCTTTCAAACAATGGGTGATCAAAATCAATAGTAAAGCCTACATGAAAACCATTAAATGGCTCCAAGGATGCAGTTTTATCATCCTGACTGACACTGACAGACTTTTTAATACGAATGAATTTTTTCGGTGCGTTTTGTTCTTCAACACCAGCAGACTGTAATAGGAATATAAATGGTGCCGCACTACCATCCATAATAGGCACTTCTTCGCTGCTTAATTCGACATAAGCATTGTCTATGCCAAGCCCTGCGAAAGCTGACAAAAGATGTTCAACCGTACAGACTCGGACACCATCTTTTACTAGATTGGTAGATAGTGTCGTATCACCAACGTTTTCGGCGGTCGCGGCAATCGACACGACAGGATCAAGATCAGTTCGACAGAATACGATGCCCACATTAGCCAGTGCAGGTTTCAATGTCAGATAAACTTTTTTACCCGTATGAATACCAATTCCAGTGGCTCTAATAATATTTTTTAATGTACGTTGTTTAACCATTATGTCCTAGCCCTACACGCGGGGTATCCGAAAATGTAGCAAAAAAATCTTTATTTAAGGCTGATTAACTACCCATTACAGGTTATACGTTAAAACTTGGACCTAAGCCCAAGCCAAAATTTTAATCAGCTTGACGTCGTAAGAATGCTGGGATGTCTAAATAACCAATATCGCCTGCAGTGCTATTAGATGCATCAGCATCAGATTCGCTCAAATTCACATCCCCTGCTAATGGGTCTTTCACCGCTGGCAGTTCCATTTGATCGATGGTTGGGCGTCTCTTAGGGTTATTGACCACAGCTTTTACCAATGGTTCAATCTTTTCATACCCATGACCTAAACCTGTAGCAACTACCGTCACTTTTAACTCATCAGACATTTCTGGATCAATCACCGTACCAATTACCACTGTGGCATTGTCTGACGCAAATTCCTCTATAGTATTACCTACTTCTGAAAACTCGCCCAAATTCATATCTAAACCAGCGGTGATGTTAACTAAGATACCCTTTGCACCCCGCAAATCAACATCTTCTAATAATGGACTACGCACTGCAGCTTCCGCAGCTTCACGAGCGCGATCTTCTCCACGAGCAACGCCCGTACCCATCATAGCCATACCCATTTCCGACATCACTGTACGCACGTCTGCAAAATCCACGTTTATCATACCGGGGCGAGTAATAAGGTCTGCAATACCTTGTACCGCGCCAAGTAGCACATCATTTGCAGTGCTAAAAGCGGTAAGAAGGCTACAGTTTTTACCCAATACTGGCAGCAGCTTTTCATTTGGAATAGTAATTAATGAATCCACATGCTCTGCTAACTCTTTAAGGCCCTGCTCTGCAATAGCCATACGCTTACGCCCTTCAAAGGGGAATGGCTTGGTTACAACGGCCACTGTTAAGATGCCCATCTCACGAGCAACTTCGGCCACGATTGGAGCAGCACCAGTACCTGTGCCGCCACCCATACCTGCAGTGATAAAGACCATATCGGCCCCTTGCAAAATACTTTCTATTTGTGCGCGATCCTCAAGAGCTGCCTCACGACCAACATTAGGATTAGCGCCAGCGCCTAGACCTTTAGTTATTTGAGCACCTAATTGAATCACTGAGCGCGCTTCCATGCCTCTCAAGGCCTGAGCATCTGTGTTCGCACACACAAATTCAACGCCATCGATTTCACTGGACAACATGTGACTCACAGCGTTGCCGCCGCCACCACCGATACCAATTACTTTAATGATTGCATTTTGCGGCACGTTATCTACTAATTCGTACATCGCCTTGCTCCTAGTCTAATTTATTATTTTCTGACACGAAATTGATCGACATCAGACTTCACTTAGATAGCCACTTAAGTGACTTATCTTTAAAAATTCGATTTAACCCACATTTTAAACTTTGTTAACCATTGGCTCGTATCCAGAGAAAGATTCATTCCCTTAGCCTGTGGAGCCTGATTACTAGGCCCAGCTTGCTGGGCATAATTTAATAGGCCAACACAGGTAGAATAAGTTGGATTATCTAATAATCCACTAGGGCCCTTCGCTTTATGTGGCTTGGCTAACCTAACTGGCATATGGAAAATCTCTTCCGCCAATTCAACAGCGCCTTCCATCAATGCCGTGCCACCTGTCAAAACCATACCAGCTGCGATCAAATCTTCATAACCACTGCGTCTTAGCTCAGATTGAACAAGGGTATATAGCTCTTCATAACGAGGCTCTACTACTTCGGCCAGGGCCTGACGTGAAAGGTCTCTAGCAGGCCGATCACCTACACTTGGCACTTTGATACTTTCTGACAAATCAGTTAATTGGGCCAAGGCGCAGGCATACCTTACTTTCACATCCTCTGCATGTACTGTTGGCGTGCGCAAAGCCATCGCAATATCATTAGTTACCTGATCACCTGCAACAGGTATGACTGCTGTGTGGCGAATGGCACCTGCAGTGAACACAGCCACGTCGATCGTGCCACCACCCATATCTACTAAACACACTCCTAATTCTTTTTCATCATCAGTGAGCACTGCATAGCTTGAAGCAAGCGCATTGAGCACTATATTGTCTAATAACAAACCACACCGAGTGACACATTTTTCTATATTTTGAGCTACGTTTAACGCACAGGTGACAATATGCACTTTTACTTCCAACCTAACACCAGACATACCAAGCGGGTCTTGAATCCCCTCTTGGCCATCAATCACGTATTCTTGCGGCAAAATATGTAAAATCTTTTGATCTGAAGGAATTGCTACTGCTCGAGCCGCTTCGATGACTCTCTCCAAGTCCAGTTCAGATACTTCACCAGCTTGTATTGCCACAATACCGTGTGAATTCATACTGCTGATGTGATTACCACCAATGCCCACGGTAACCGTATTTATTTTGCAATCTACCATCAATTCAGCTTCTTCGATGGCGCGCTTTACCGACAATACTGTAGACTCAATATTGGCTACGATGCCCCGCTTCAAACCGCGAGATTCTTGTGCACCAATACCCACAACGTGAAGCTCGTTATCATCCCCAAGCTCGGCCACCATAGCAACCACCTTAGAAGTTCCAATATCCAACCCTACCACCATGGGCTTAATTGCTAAGTCTGCCAACCAATTTCTTCCTTATCATTACATTTTTCAAACAAGCAAAATAAGCCATTTAAAGTGACTTAGATTATCCCACACTTTAGCTCTTAAGTGGTGGATTAATCAGTAAAAAGTGTCGTTTTTGCCACTAAATCTATTACCCTAACTAGCGTCTTTCCACGCTACAGATACACCATGAACATAGCGACCATCTATACGTTCAATCATGTGCGCTTTCGTCACGAAATAACTATGATACACCTTCATTAATCTCTGCAACCTAGGCAACACTTGGTCGCGGCCAAGCACTAAAATAACACTGTTATCCAAACGCAACTCAACAGCACCACGACGCGCCATTGTCATTTGGTCAATGACAAGATCGTCTCGACCCACTAACCAGCTCATTTGTCGAAATAACTCACTCATAACCCATGCACTATCAAGAGGCCCCTCTAATACAGGCAACTGCTCGGCCTCAACGACCTGACTAGGATCTACCAATACAACTTGACCTTTATGATTGACAAAACCACCATCATACCAACGCGCCATAAAGATTTGAGGTGATACCTCTACCATCAACCTATTGGGCCACACCCTACTCACTTTTGCATCACTCACCCAAGGATGACTTTCTACCTCAAGTCGAATTTGCTCTAAGTTTGCTCCAAAAAACGAATCTGGCAAATGGGCATTCAACTGGCTTTGTAGTGTAACTTTGTCTGTCGCAGGGATGTCTGCTTGCAGAACGATTTGCGCTAAAGGCCTCTGCATCCAAGGCTGTATCGCCTGCCATGTAAGCAGAAAAACTGTAAGCATCACCATAAGCAAAAGTAGTTTGGCGCCCCAACTCCAGCGACTTAACTGATCTGCCTGTTCTGCCTGTTTCATTACCATTATGCAGCCCGCGCCAGAGCTAAATTTAAAATAACCAGCGTTAATTGGGCAAAACTCAACCCAGCTGCCTTAGCCGCCATAGGCACTAGGCTATGGCTAGTCATGCCAGGAGTCGTATTTACTTCCAATAACCAATTACAACCTTGTTTATCTCGCATTACGTCAATACGCCCCCAATCCCGACAACCTAACACTTTAAAGGCGTAACCACACTCGCCTTCCATGCTCTTTTGTTGTGCCTTAGTCATGGGGTTATCAAACAAATAGCGAGTTTTTTCAGAATAATATTTAGCTTGTAAATCGTAAAAAACATTATCCGTTTCCAATCGTATCGCAGGTAAAGCCTCGTCATTAAGAATTGGAACCGTGTATTCATCCCCATCGATAAACTGTTCTGCCATCACCTCCCGATCATATTCGGCTGCATCGAGGTAGGCTTGCTTTAAACTTTTTATGGAATCAACAATGTTGATACCTAGACTTGACCCTTCATGCACTGGTTTGACCACCATCGGTAAACCAAGATGCTCAACAACTTGCGCCCAGTCACTCCTATCGTTTAGCACTTCATACGCTGGCGTTTTCACCCCTTGTGCTAACCAAACTAACTTGGTCATCAACTTATTCATACCTAGACTAGATGCCAAAACATCGCAGCCCGTATAAGGGATAGACATAAAATCAAGAACACCTTGAAGCGTACCATCTTCACCACCTCGGCCATGAAGGATGATAAATGCAGCATCCATGTCAGCCTCTTGTAACTGGGCAACCTGATCCTGACCATCTGCTCCTAGGTCCAAGCCGAAGGCATCTACACCTGCACTTTTCAAATGAGTTAGCACTTGCGCACCACTCATTAAAGATATTTCCCGTTCAGCAGACGTGCCTCCATAAATGACTGCAATACGCATATTAGGCACTGTAAGTAGATGGCTCCAGCTCTGAGAAAGGTTCAATTTAGTCATTACTCACCTTTTCCTGCTGTTGCATTTTTTCTAGAAGAGCTCTGGAAATTTGCCCTATATCGCCGGCTCCCTGAGTGAGTAAAAGGTCACCATCGAGCAAAATATTTTCCAATACTGGAGCAACAGCGGCACCACGTTCTACAAAAATGGGGTCTACTTGGCCTCTGGATCTAATACTACGACAAAGGCTTCGCCCATCAGCACCGTTGATTGGGTCTTCTCCTGCTGGATAAATATCTAATAAAACCAGCACATCCACACGTGATAGCACATCCACAAAGTCTTCATATAAATCCCTCGTGCGTGAGTAGCGATGTGGCTGGTAGACCATTACTAGACGACGGTCAGGCCAACCTGCTCTGATCGCATCAATGGTGACAGAAACCTCTCTTGGGTGGTGGCCATAGTCATCAACCAAGGTTGCTGTGCCTTTTTTGGCTGGATAATCACCTAAAACTTGGAATCTTCGACCTACGCCTGCAAAATCATTTAAACCACTCACTATATGCTCATCGGCCACTTCTAAGTCTGTGGCCACAGCAATGGCTGCCAATGCGTTTTGGACATTGTGTTTTCCAGGCATATTTAATGCAATATCTAAGTCTTTATACCCTTGTCTACAAACAGTAAATGACGTAATCATGCCTCTTTGTTGAACATTGACCGCTTTTACATCCGCTTTTTCATCAAATCCATAGGTCATCAATGGCCTACTCACTTGAGGTAGTATTTCCCATACTACGGGATCATCTACACAGACAATGGCTAAACCATAAAAAGGTAGGTTATGTAAAAACTCTACAAAGGTTTTCTTTAAGCGATTAAAGTCTCCTTCGTAAGTAGACATATGGTCTGCATCAATGTTTGTTACTATCGAAGTTAATGGTTGCAGATGTAAAAAAGAAGCATCACTTTCATCGGCTTCTGCAACTAAGTATGAACTAGCTCCAAGTTTTGCATTGGTGCCTGAGCTGGTCAGTTTTCCACCTATTACAAATGTGGGATCTAATCCCCCTGCAGCCAAAACAGAAGCAACTAAAGACGTCGTCGTGGTTTTTCCATGGGTTCCCGCCACTGCAATACCATGGCGATAGCGCATTAATTCAGCTAACATTTGCGCTCTTTGCACGACAGGAATACGATGAGATCGTGCTGCTATGAGCTCTGGATTTTCTTCGGTTACCGCTGTAGAAACCACCACCACGTGAGCGCCACGAATGTTCGTTTCTTGATGTCCAATAAAAATTTGCGCACCATGGCTTGATAATCTCTGCGTTACGGGGCTTACGCGTATGTCCGAACCGCTGATTTCATACCCTTGATTGAGTAGAACTTCGGCAATGCCACACATGCCTACTCCACCGATACCAACAAAATGAATGCGCTTAATGCGTCGCATTTCTGGAATGGTGTATTGATTTGGTGGGATAAATTTAACCACAAGCAATCTCCATGCAGTGCTGTGCTACAGCGTAAGAGGCCTTGGGAGAAGCGCAAGTAAGCGCTGCTTCAGCCATATTATTAAGTGTTGATGGGTGGCAATACAATGCCCGTATTTTTTCACTAAGAAGAACTGGCGATAAGGTGTCTTGGGGTAATAAAATAGCGGCGCCTGCGCTTGTTAAAACCGCAGCATTGGCAGTTTGGTGATCATCTACAGCGTAGGGATATGGCACCAATATAGATGCCAAGCCAGCATTAGCTAGCTCACTTACAGTAAGCGCTCCTGAGCGGCAAATAACTAGGTCAGCCCAAGCATACGCAAGTCCCATATCGTCAATATACCCATCCACTTTAGCCACAACTCCAGCTTCATCATAGCCATTTTGAGTCATAGTTTGATGTTTAGGACCTGTTTGATGCCAAATTGTTGGCCTGTGCTCAAGACTCAACAGCGCCACGGCCTTAGGAACCAGTTTGTTAAGAGCTAAAGCTCCTAAACTACCCCCTACGACCAACACCTTAAGGCCATCAGCTGATTTTTGTGGAGTGTTAGCAATAATATTAGATCTCAAAGGGTTACCTACAGTGATCGCCTTGTCATCAGAAAAACTCCCCGCAAATGCTTGTAATGTTCTGTTAGCAAGTGGGCGTAATAATCGATTTGTCAGCCCAGGAATTGCATTTTGTTCATGTAATATTAGCGGCACATTCAGAAGCTTTGCAGCCAACCCTCCAGGGCCTGTGACAAAGCCACCCATACCCAAAACACAGTCAGGCTTAAAGCGTCGTATTAAGCGTATGGATTGTAATAATGATTTAAATAACCGCCAAGGTGCAAACAACAATGATAGTTTCCCCTTGCCTCTTAAGCCCACCACATCAATACAATTTAATACTAAACCAGCCTCTGGTACCAAACGCGCTTCTATTCCTTTGCCAGTGCCTAGCCACTCTATTTCAAAGTTATGGCTGCATAAAATTTTAGCGGTTGCCAACGCTGGGTAAACATGACCACCCGTGCCAGCCGCCATAATAAGCACCCGCTTTGCTTCCTTTTTTAGTTGAGACTCAATCATGAATTTGTGCCTCGCTTACTCTTGTCATCGACAAACCATTGATCAACATCATCTAAACCTGGAGTGACTTGGATTAATTTTTCAGTTGTGTTGCTCGATGAGTTTTGGACCGGATATCCACCGACAGTAACTTCACTTGATAAACTTAAATAAGAGGCATTATTTTCTAAAGAAATACGCAGTAAAATACCTAAACTCCCAGCACACGCCAACATACTACTTCCACCGTAACTCACAAAGGGTAAAGTCAGCCCTTTGGTCGGCAGTAATCCTAGATTCACTCCAATGTTTATCATTGCTTGGGTGGCTATCAGCAATATTAAACCATACGCTAGATAAGCTGAAAAATGGCGACCTAAACGCTCAGATTTTTGACCTATCTGTAGCCCGCGCACTATGAGTACACCATATAGAGCTACTACGATTAAAGCACCAAAAGCACCTGATTCTTCAGCCAATACAGAATAAACAAAATCTGTGTGGGCTTCAGGTAGGTAAAATAGTTTTTGCATGCTCTGACCTAAACCTTCACCAAACCAACCTCCACGGCCAAAGGCAATTTGCGCCTGAGTTAATTGGTAACCACTACCAAAAGGATCACTCCATGGGTCTAGGTACGTCATTAAACGCTTGACTCGATACTCAGCAGCAAAAATGGTCATTGCTCCCAAGGCAGCCGCAGCTAAAAGCACTATGGAGATGTGACGCTTGCGCATACCACCTAAAAAAAACATCCCCAAAACAGCACTCATCATCACCACAACTGCGCCAAAATCGGGTTCTAACAAAAGGAGTACAATAAAAGCGCCCAGCACTACTAAAGATTTGGAAAAGCCTGAGAAATTATTTCTAATGACGTCTTGTTGGCGCACTAAATATCCTGCCATGAATGTCACAACCGCTATTTTAGCAAACTCTGAAGGTTGCAAACTTAATGGTCCTACGGGGATCCATCGCGTACTACCATTCACATTTTTACCTAGCCCTGGGATCAATACGGCAACCAATAGCAACATACCCAGCAACAACAAGTATGGACTTTGTTTTTGCCACACGTGCACTGGTGTCATAAGACACATCATCATACTAAAGCTGCCCAGAATCATGAATAAAAGCTGTCGCTTGCTTTGATAAAAAGGGTCGTTAAACTTAATAGCAACTACATCCATTGACGCTGATGTAATCAATACATAACCTATGAGAGCTAACGCCAAGGCTGGAACAAATAAGACCAAATCTAACCTTTGACTCGCTACAATTCTCCACTGTTTAGATACAAGATTCATATCAACGCCCTCACCAGTTGGGAAAAATGTAGGCCTCTTGACTCAAAATTATCATAAGCATCAAAACTTGCGCATGCTGGAGATAATAATACTAAATCACCACTGACTGCATTTTCGTGTGCAATTGACACTGCCGTTTGCATATCTTTTGCATCAAAGAAGATAGAGCTATCAAATAAGACTTGTTTAATTCTTTGTGCATCTGCACCTATTAAAAGAGTTTGTTTACAAAACTTTGATACTGGCGCAGCTAAGTCAGAAAAGTCTGCACCTTTACCCTCCCCACCTGCGATCAGTATTATTTTCCCTTTTAACTCAGGCCCTAGGCCTTCTATAGCAGCCACAGTTGCCCCAACATTAGTACCTTTAGAGTCATTGATGTATGACACGCCATCGATGTTAGCCACATGCTCGCAGCGATGGGGCAAGCCTGTAAAAGTTGTTAGGGTGCTAACCATTGCATCCATTGGCAGACCTGCTGCTTCGCCAAGAGCCAAAGCTGCAAGGCCATTAGCTATATTATGGCCACCTTTTAATGCCATTTTTTTAACTGGCATAATGCAGTACATACCTTTAGCAAGCCATTTTTCACCATGCTTTGTAAGTACACCAAATTGCCCTACATCTGGTTCACCCAGACTAAAGCGTGTTTGAGTAACGGTATCTGGCACAAGAGGATTAGTAAGGGCGTCATTACCATTAACTACCACAGCTTTACATGCCTGAAAAATTCTATGCTTAGCTTGATGGTAGCCCATAAGGTTATTATAGCGATCCATGTGGTCTGCGCTCACATTAAGCACACAAGCAACACTTGCGCCTAAGCCAGTAGTAGATTCCAACTGAAAACTTGATAATTCCATCACATATAGGTCAATATTATCAGCTAACAATGACACCGAGGGCTGACCAAGATTACCGCCAATAGCTACATTGAGATTGGCCATTTTAGCCATTTCACCCACCAAGCTTGTGACCGTACTTTTAGCATTAGACCCAGTTATTGCCACAATTGGCACACAAGCTTTACGGGCTGCCTGTGCAAATAGGTCAATATCACTGCGAATAGGCACGCCGGCCTTGGCTGCTTCAACTAAAACAGGCTCTTGTAAGGATACCCCAGGACTTAAAATGATTTGGCTTGCGTTAAGGCATAAATCAAGAGCAAATTCACCTAAGTGTATCAGCGTGTTTGGCTGCTCTGATTTTAATTGCTGCAAAAATGGAGGATCTTGCCTAGAGTCAACCACGCAGAATCGCTCACCTTGACGGGCTAAATATTGAGCACAAGAAAACCCAGTGACTCCTAAACCGATAATAAGGCTGTAACGATCACTAACGATCAATGGCATTGTTGACTCTACTCCTTGGAAATTATTATTTATCGCAACTTTAAAGTGGCCAAGCCAATCAAGACTAGAACTACAGTAATAATCCAAAAACGTACAATAATTCTAGGCTCAGGCCAGCCTTTAAGCTCAAAGTGGTGATGAATGGGAGCCATACGAAAGACTCGCTTACCAGTTAATTTAAATGAAGCTACTTGTATAATAACGGACACAGTTTCCATCACAAACACACCTCCCATAATCAACAGCACTAATTCCTGCCTCACTATGACAGCCACCACACCCAAAGCCGCGCCAAGGGCTAGTGCACCAACGTCACCCATAAATACTTGAGCAGGATAAGTGTTAAACCATAAAAACCCCATACCAGCGCCAACGATTGCAGCACAAAAAACCACCAGTTCTCCTGCGCCTCGTATATAAGGTATATTTAGGTATTCAGAAAAAACAGAGTTGCCTGTCAAGTAAGCAAACACTGCTAATGCTCCAGCAATAAGCACTGTAGGCAAGATAGCCAGGCCATCTAGTCCATCTGTAAGATTCACTGCATTTGAAGTACCAACAATGACAAAGTAAGTTAACAAGATATAGAACACCCCTAAATTAATGCCTATTGTTTTGAAAAAAGGCACTATAAGTTCTAATTCTTGGGGGGTTTGTGCGCTGTAGTATAAAAATAGCGCTGCTCCAAGCCCACCTACCGATTGCCAAAAATACTTCCAACGGGCTATAAGTCCCCGAGAATTTTTTTCCACCACTTTACGGTAATCATCTACCCAACCTACTGCGCCAAATACAGCAGTTACAGCAATAGTCACCCAAATATAACGATTAGTTAGGTCTCCCCACAACAGTGCACTAATTAGAATAGCCAAGAGTATAAGCGCACCACCCATCGTTGGAGTGCCCTCCTTAACCAGGTGGCTTTGTGGTCCATCTTCACGGATAGACTGACCAATTTGTTTGGTCTTCAAATGCTCGATCATATACGGGCCAATCGCCATGGCAATGAACAAGGATGTGAGCACCCCCATAATGCCGCGCATGGTTAAGTATTGAAAAACACTAAAAGCACTATAATACTGAGATAAATATTCTGCCAACCATAACAACATGGGCTAATTTCCACCGTTGATTAATATTTCTACCACATGTTCCATTTGGCTGGATCGAGATCCTTTTACCAAACAACTCATATCGCTTTTAGGAAGCTGTAAAAAGCAGGTCGATAACTGTGTTTGATCAACACAGACTTCCCCATAGTGTCCACCTTCTTGCAGATAGCTTTCAACTGCCACCTTCGCAAGTGGTCCAAAACCATAAAACTGCTCTATACCTGCCGCAGCAACTTGGGCACCAATGCGTTGATGAATTTGTACCTGTTGCTCGCCTAACTCAGCTAAATCCCCCAGCATAAAACAGCGCTTACCGTGGCATTTTTGCAGCACGTCAATTGCTGCCTTTACAGAGCTTGGGTTAGCATTATAAGTATCATCAATAAGGCAGCGTCGCTGACTTAAAGAATGACTGACAAGACGGCCCTGATATGGCCTAACCTGGGCTAAACCGCTAACAATTTGATCTAGAGAAAGGCCTAAAGCTAATGCAGCACCTGCCGCGGCCAGGGCATTAGCAATGTTGTGTTGCCCTAAAAGCTGTAGCTCTACCTGTCGTTTTTGTAGACCTAGATTCAAAACAAAGCGACTCCCTGTGGGTGTAGTTGCTATGTCACTGGCATAAATACTAGCTTTTTCATTGATTAAACTAAAGCTCCAAACTCGTCTGGATTGCGCTAACGTTTGCCACACATAAAAATGGGGATCATCTAAGTTCAAAATCACTTGGCCTTTTTCACAAAGACCAGAAATAATTTCACCCTTAGCTTTGACTACGCCATTTAAACCGCCAAAGCCAGATAAGTGGGCTTCGTGTGCATTATTCAAAACAGCGATATCTGCTCTGACCATACGACTTGTGTATGCGATTTCTCCAACATGATTTGCACCCAGCTCTAACACTTTATAGTCAGTGTCTTCGTGCATACCCCAAAGGGTTATAGGTACACCAATATCATTATTAAAGTTGCCTTTTGTTACCTCAACCTGCCCAGCTTGAAACAATACTTTTTGTAACATTTCCTTCACGGTAGTTTTACCACTACTGCCTGTTACTGCTACAAACTGTCCATTAAGGTGCTGACGCTTAATAGCAGCTAGTTGCCCTAGTGCGATGCGCGTATCTGGCACCACCAATAAGGGCAAATCCGTATCTATTACCGTGCTAACCAAACCTGCACATGCACCAAAGCCTTGGGCTTGTGCAAGAAATTCATGGCCATCAAAGCTTGGCCCAACTAAAGCGACAAATAGATCTCCAGCAATTAAGCTGCGCGTATCTGTGGACAATCCGCTAAAGGTCGCCGCACCAATGGCATAGCTATCTGGTATCATTTTAGATAGCTCAAACAGACTAAAAGATTTCATTAACAAAACCCTCCTGCAAGCGCAATTAACACCTGCTCATGATCACTAAAATGGTGTTTATGTCCATGTATATCTTGATAGGTTTCATGGCCTTTGCCTGCGATGAGAACAATATCACCAGGCTTAGCGTGCTGAATTGCAAAAGTGATAGCTTGGCTTCGGTCTGCTTTAACTGCCACTTTAGCTGGGTGTTTAAAACCTTTCACAATATCTGCTAAAATTTTCTCACTAGATTCTGCACGGGGGTTGTCATCAGTAACAATAACGTGATCTGCCAAAGACTCTGCAATAGTTGCCATTTTAGGCCGCTTTCCCGAATCACGATCTCCACCACACCCAAACACTACCCAAAGTTTTCCAGAGTTTATGTGTTCTTTTGCAGCCATTAGGGCTTGCTCTAGCGCATCTGGAGTATGGGCATAATCCACAATTGCTTGTGGGTACTTACTCGATTCAAACTCTGATGCTATTAGCTGCATCCTGCCACATACTGTTGTGAGTTGGTTGATGGCCTGCATTGCTTTTAATAGGTCAATTTTGTGTGACAAAAGCACAGCTAGAGTAGCCAGTAAATTACTTAAATTAAAACGTCCGATAAGACCTACCTGTAACAATGCTTGGCCTTGAGGTGTGACTATCATAGCGTCCAACCCATGTTCGTGTTGCACTACACTAGATACACCTATGTTTACATTCTTAAGCTCACAAACTCTTGCACTATAGGTATAGATATCTACGTTTGAAGCAATCATTTTAAGTAAACTTCTACCAAATTTATCATCAAAGTTGATTACTGCACATCGTAAACTTGGCCACTTAAATAATTGGGCCTTTACCTGACCATAGGCTTTCATAGTCCGATGATAATCTAAATGGTCTTGGGTGAGATTTGTGAACACTGCAGTGTCAAAGTGACAACTATTAACACGCCCCTGGCTCAAACCATGTGAGGAGACTTCAATTGCACAGGCCTTGGCCCCAGAGAGTGACATAGCACCTAATTGATTTTGTAATGTGACTTCATGGGGAGTGGTGTTTGGCCCCTGTTCCAAAGCATTCAAAAAGCCATAACCCAAAGTTCCCATTACCCCACAAGAAAGGCCGAGGTTAGATAGACACTTGGCAATAAAGTGACTACAACTAGTCTTCCCGTTAGTACCGGTAATACCAATCAATGACATTTTTTGACTGGGGTTATTGTGCATACGAGCAGCGATTGAGCCTTGAATAGCTAAAAGATTGTCAATCCCAACAATGGGAACAGTGAGGCTGGACAGGTCCAATGTTAATGCCTGCTGTGCATCCATAACTACCGCCACGGCCCCACTTGCCTGCGCTTGCTCGATATAGCTGCGCTGCCGTTTTGGCTCCCCTAAACAGGATATAAACAAGTCTCCTTGCTTTACCTGCCGGCTATCTGATGACACCCCATACACACAAACGTCTGCCCACCTTTGGGCTTGTCTTGGCAAAGACATCAGTTCATGTAAGCGTTTGGTATCCACATCCAACCTCACTGTAAACCTTGTGATGGCGCCAGGTCATCTGGTGCCACATTTAAAAGCCGTAAACTCTCAGTCATTATTCGAGAAAATACGGGGGCAGCAACTTCGCCGCCATAATATTGTTCACCCTTAGGATCATCAATGATCACAACACATACTAAGCGCGGCTTAGACGCCGGCGCCATGCCAGCAAAAACTGCTGCGTAGACATCATCGTCATAACCACCATCTTTTGATGGCTTATGCACTGTGCCAGTTTTACCAGCGACTCTGTAAGAAGGAACTCTGGCACGGGTGCCTGTGCCCCCTGTTTGAGTGACCGTTTCAAGCATTGCAATTACCTGCTTAGCCACACGCTCTGGCATTACTCGTTCTGCTTCTGGCACTGTGTCTTGTTTCAAAATGGACACGGGACGCTTCAATCCATAGCTGGCAAATACGCTATAAGCTTGGGCTAATTGCACAGGTGTCACTGCGATGCCGTAGCCATAAGACATGGTTGCCAAGTTTATTGGGTTCCATTTAGCATAGCTGGGTAAGACCCCCGCACTTTCACCAGGGAACCCACTTGCAGTAGGTTGCCCTAAACCAAAACTATAAAAGGTTTCTCTAATACTATTTTCTGGCAGTGACAAAGCCAATTTGGTCACACCCACGTTACTGGATTTGGTAATAATGCCAGTAATATCTAGCACGCCATAATTACGATGATCACGTATGGTCTTACGCTTGACCTTTATAAATCCAGGATTTGTATCTACCTTACTATCCGGATCGTACTGACCACTCATTAAAGCCGCTGCAATAGTGATAGGCTTCATAGTTGAGCCAGGTTCTAGTACGTCGGTTAGTGCACGATTGCGTAAACTGTCTATACTCATTACTGCACGATTATTAGGGTTATAAGCCGGCTGATTGACCATGGCAAGAATTTCACCAGTTTGTACATCCAACACTACAGCCGAACCTGAAGAGGCTTTGTGCTGCTGCACTACAGCTTTTAACTCCCTATAAGCCACATACTGCATACGTAAGTCGATACTCAAATTTAAATCTTTACCTGGCTGGGCGGTAGACAATAGCTGCAAATCTTTTACTGTTCGTCCAGTACGGTCTTTTTGTACTACTTTTTTACCGGATGTTCCTTGCAACCATGACTCATAAGCTAACTCCATGCCTTCTTGGCCTTGGTCATCAATATTATTAAATCCTACTAAATGGGTAGCCACCTCTGCAGCAGGGTAATATCGATGAAATTCTTCAGTGCCATGCACACCTTGCCATTTATTCGCCAACACAGTTTCAGCTTCGGCTGGATTAACATGTCTCTTTAAGTACATGAACTCTTTATTCTTTAAACGTACAACGCGCTCTATAAATTCGGCTTCAGGCAAACCCAAACTTTGAGCAATGTTTTTCGCATGCTCTAAATCCTCACCTAACACCTGTGGATTGGCCCATAAACTGACCACTGGCGCACTAACGGCTAAAGGTTCTCCACGACGGTCTAAAATCATACCCCTGTGTGCCGGAACAGCTACTTCACGCACCATTCGAGCATCTCCTTGGCGCATTAAAAACGAGCGTTCTGTAACATTAAGATGCACTAAACGCCAAGCTACTATCGAGCCTGCAACCAACAAAATAAGCCACACGCAGCGCATACGCCATGGATAGTCCATAACATTCATAGCTGTCGCACCAAAATAGTGTCTTTTGCCTTAGGGACACTCATATTTAACTGTTCAGTGACCATAGACTCGACACGACTATGTGAGGCCCAAGCACTTTGCTCTAGCAGCAACTGCCCCCATTCAACTTGCATTGCATTACGAGCTTTTTCAAGCTGGTGTAAATGATTGATATGAACCCTAGCCTCAAAGGAGCTATAAATAACCATCTGGGCACTAATCACTAACAACAATAACAGCAAAAAACCCAATACCATGGCGTAACGTTCAGCTTGTAAGCTTGCACGTTTTAGCCACATATTGAGATTTTGGCTCATGTCTTTCATGCGATTTTTTCTGCCACACGCATTACTGCACTGCGAGAACGAGGGTTGATATCAACTTCAATTGAAGTAGGTTTTTTGGCTTTAGTTAATAAAGTTAAGCGCCTTTTAAGCTGATCTTGAGTTACAGGTAAGCCACGAGGAATATGGGAGTCGCCTTTTGCGTGCTCACGCATGAAACGCTTTACAATGCGATCTTCCAATGAGTGAAAACTGATCACCACTAAACGTCCGCCAGGTGCTAGGGTCTCAAGAGCAGCATCCAAGCCAACTTCTAAATCTTTTAACTCTTGGTTGATGTGAATACGAATACCTTGAAATGCGCGAGTGGCTGGATTTTTACCCTTCTCCCATTTTGGATTAGCCAAGGCTATAATGTTAGCCAACTGCTTTGTAGTCGTAATAGGTTGCTCTTTGCGATACTCCACTACAGCTCTAGCCATCCGCCTTGAAAAGCGCTCTTCCCCATAATGATAAAGCACGTCAGCTATTTCTTCAGCACTAGCACGGGCCAGCCATTGCGCTGCAGATTCGCCTTCGTCTGGGTTCATCCGCATATCTAATGGCCCGTCATGCTGAAAACTAAACCCCCGACTAGCGTCATCTATTTGCGGCGATGAAACGCCTAAATCCAATAAAATGCCTTGTACTTGTCCAAAGCAATCATTTTGCTGGGCTACTTTATCCATATTCGCAAATGAGGTTTGCGCGATAGATAGGCGTGGGTCCTGGACACTCATTACTTGAGCCTGAGCAATCGCTAACGGATCTTTGTCAAAGGCCTGCAGTTTTCCTGTGGGACTTAGGTGCTTTAGGATTAGTCCGCTGTGCCCACCTCGACCAAAGGTTCCATCGATATACATACCATCTTCATCGTGAACTAAATGCTCTACAGCTTCATCAAGCAAGACAGATTTGTGGTTAAATTCTTCGGTCATTTCAGTTCCATTAATTATGCCAGCCAACGCTGACTACAAAGACAACTGATGTAAGAGTTCGGGTAACTCTTGATTATCACTGTTGGCCTGTAAGTATGTTTCTCGGCGCGAGTTCCATAAGGATTCGCTCCACAATTCAATTTTTTTGCCTTGCCCTAATAAAATCGCTTTTTTGTCTAACTGGGCATACTCTCTTAGTAAAGCAGGTAACAAGATACGTCCATTACCATCAAACTCAAGATCTGTAGCATGGCCGATTAATAATCTTTGGATACGCCTTGCAGCCGGGTTGAAGCTTGGCAGCTGCTCTAACTTTTGCTGTATTAAGTCCCACTCAACTAATGGGTAAATCAATAGACAAGGCTCTTCGGTGTCAATAGTGACAACAAGTTGTGGGTTGGTACTGGGGTCGGCCTTACCAACAAATAGATCACGAAAGCGCACGGGCATCGCCATGCGTCCTTTGACATCTATATTAATTGTTGCGGCACCACGGAACATACTAATCACCCAATCACTATAACTTTTAGGGAAAAAAACCACTTTTACCCACTTCTACCCACATTACAAGTGTAGGCAGATCAAAGATACATTGCAAGGGGAAATATAAAGTTACTTAATTGGATTGGCTCACAAAAAAAACAAGGCTTACAAGAGGTCTCGCAGGACTTGGCTAGGCACTTGAATATGCTGTGATATAAGTTTTTTGGCAAGCTCAGCATCTCTTGCAAGAGTAGCTTTTACCAGCTGTTCATGCTCCATTTGGTTAACATCAAAAGCACCATGACCAGCATTATGTTGCAGCCATAAATTGCGATAACGTGATGCTTTTTCATAAAGATCTAAACGCACTCTAAGCAACTCTTTAGAGCCACAGCCCTGAACTATGGAATAATGAAATTGCTGATGCAACTGTTCCCATGCTTGTATGTCTCCATCAGCCTTTAGCAGATCAGCATTTGCTTGAAGCTGATAGGCAGCAGCAACAATACCCGCCTCCCAAGCATCATCTCCTCGCACAATGGCCAAGCCAACACACAAAGATTCGATGCGTGCTCTAGTGTCATAAATATCCACCAACTCAGATTGGGTGACAGGACAGACACGATAACCCCTTTGATCTTGCACTTGCACCAATTGCATTACTACAAGCTGCGACAGCGCTTCACGAAGCGGATTAACCCCTACCTTATAGCGCTCTTTTAAAGCGCTCATTTTAAGCTTATGTCCTGCAGCAAAAACACCCTTTAAAATATCTTGTTTCAAGTGATGCAATACTTTGGCAGCTGAATTTTCTTGCGGCATGGGATGAATTTATCCTTTTAAACTAATGTCGAAATTTTAATACCTAAAAGCTAGGGAATATCAATCTAATCCCAAATTACGCCCTTCATTTTTTAACCATTGCTTTGCATCTTGATATGCTGGACATACACGCATCACTTGCCCCCAGAACTCTGGACCGTGATTCATATGCAGCAAATGACACAATTCATGCACCACAACACTATCAACCACAGTCGGTGGGGCCATCATTATCTTCCAATTAAACTGAACCAACCCCTTGCTAGTACAGCTACCCCACCTAGCTTTGTAGGTTTTAATTTCAATAGCCTTAGGCCAAGCACCTACTATTGGGGCAAAGTAACTTATGCGCTGCTCTATATGCTTTTGAGCTTGCTGCTTATACCAGATTACTAAAGCGTGTCGAACCAAATCAGGTTTAGTATTTAGCACATTCACATTGATTTTTTTGGCGTCAACAAAACATGCGCCGGCCCTGCCTTTATTCACCTTTAAAACCAATTCACCACCCAAATAGGCAAATCGCTCACCACACAAATACCGCCTCTCCACTTGAGACATAACAGGTGTTTGGGAGGTAACGCGATCTTGAGCTTCAAGTTTATCTAATATTAAGTGACGCTTAGATTCCAATATGAGGCTAATCTGTGACGCTGAAATATCTTTAGGTGCTAAAATCACTACCTTGCCCGAGGACAACCTAAATCCCACACTCCCTTTGCGACTAGTGCGCTTAATAGTCGCAACATAACCATCCATATCTAAGGTTTCTAAATGCGTTGAAGCCATATAATTAAGAGTAACCTAAATGCACAATTGAAAGATCATCATCATCTAACTTTTGCCATAAAACGTCTTTTAAATGCGGTGGAAACACAGCAACGTGCACAAGCTCTTCTTTGGTAAACCAACGCACTTGTGAAATAGACCTTACCTCACCCTCTAATGCTTCAAGATTTTTTAGCGATATAGTGCCCTGCCAATGATCGACCCTATAAAACTGCTCAACATGATAGATATTTCTTTCAGTTTCGCAAAACTCACGAATAAACATCAGTTTACCAACAACTACAGATAGACCTGTTTCCTCCCAAACTTCACGCTTAACGGTATTAGATGTATTTCCATCCTTAGCCTCGAAACCGCCTCCAGGAGGCACCCAATAGGACTGCCCTGTGTCATGTTCATTAACCATTAAGATTCGGTTTTGATCAATAATGAGTCCTGCAGCCCGAATGCGATGACGCATAGAACTCTCCTTAGATGTTTACTATAAGACAAATACTTAAATGTGCACCGCCTCTTACTTAAAGTATTTTGCAAGTATAAGCAGGCAGAATTCATTTACAAGCCAAACGAATATCTATTACTGTATTTTAACCAACGAGATCCAGTCAATAAGACTAACAGTCGTTAATTAAAGTTTGGGATAGGGGAGGTTGAGCATTGTTTGAAGAGCGCATGGAAGGCAACTACTGGCGCCAGCATATAAATAGAAGAGATCAATTAAAAAGTGAGAAAGCCCGCCACATAAGCCGGGTTCTGTCGTGGACAGTCATTCATCTAGGGCCTGCGTCGCCACAGACCTCTTGCGACCTACCCGAACCCAGTGCGGGCAGCACCTAGCGGGTTCCTATTTGGTCTTGCTCCAAGTGGGGTTTACCATGCCGTAACGTGTTACCACGCACGCGGTGCGCTCTTACCGCACCCTTTCACCCTTACCGCCCGATAAATCGGGGTTGGCGGTCTACTCTCTGCTGCACTAGCCGTCGGCTCACGCCGCCCAGGCGTTACCTGGCACTTTGCCCTATGGAGCCCGGACTTTCCTCCCCTACTAAAACACCTAAATGTAAAGTAGCAGCGACTGTCTGGCGAACTTTCTCGCGCGCAGGATACCGAGTTTACACAGCTGTGGCAAGGCTAAATGTAGGGTATGTGGCACTTACTTACCTTGTAGCTCTAAAGCCCGATCGTACAAAGCTTTTTTCTTGTGTCCAGTAATGGATGCGGTAATAGCTGCAGCTTTCTTGATCGGCAGTTCTGCCAATAATAAAGTCAACATACGTTCCTCTTCTGGGCCAATGTCGTGAAGTTGTTCTTCTTCAGCACCCTCAATCAATACCACAAACTCACCTTTTTGCTGATTATGATCAGCAAGCAACCACGCCTGTACATCCGCAGCTGGGCCACCATAAATAGTTTCAAAGGTTTTAGTGAGCTCGCGAGCTAGCACGATCTGCCGATGAGAACCCATAACCAAGACTATGTCACTAACCATAGCCACTATGCGATGAGGAGATTCATAGAATACTTGTGTGTGTGTCACTTTGGCCAATTGCTGGAGCTTTTGTGTACGGCCACTACTTTTGGAAGGTAAAAAACCATAAAAGCTAAATCGGTCAGTGGCTAAGCCAGAAACACTAAGAGCTGCAATAAGAGCACATGCCCCTACCACAGGCACAACCTTGTAACCGGCTTCTCGAACTGCACTCACAAGATGGTAACCTGGATCAGAAATAAGCGGCGTACCCGCATCTGAAATTAAGGCAATAGACTGGCCTTGGGATAGCTTTTCAACAAGTATCTGAGCTCGCTGGCGCTCGTTATGGTCATGTACAGCAAGCATTGGTGTAGATATAGCAAAGTGCTGCATCAATCTGCCACTATGACGTGTATCTTCTGCTGCGATAAGGTCTACTTTCTTCAAGGTTTCTACCGCCCGTGGTGTTAAATCTTCTAGATTGCCGATAGGGGTAGAAACCACGTAAAGAATTGATACTGTCATGCTTTTGAGCCTTTTGGACTTGTTTGACCGAGCTTTTATGCTAGGCTTACTAGAATGAGACCAATGAAATAGTCAAGTTAAGCGTATTGTAACCTAAAGCGCCTAAACCATACCCACTAAGAATTTTTTATGAAAAAAATTAACCCCAAATTTTTCCGCTTTATTAGCATTTTTTGTGGGTTAGTTTTGGTCAGTGCCTGTCAGCAACAAAACATACGCCCAGCATCAGCCACATTAGAACCTGCGTCCACAGACATAATGGTTATAAAAATAGATCTTACTCAAAAAGAAACACCTGTGGTCTTAGCTCCAGCACCCAAGCCTAAAACAGCACCCATAACTGAAGCTAAAACAGCACCCGTTTTTACAACGACAAAGGTGCAGCCACAGCAGGCCACCTTAGTGCAAGATGTTACTATTGATAAAATATCAATCAACACTATGAATACAACTAAACCTGGGAGCGATACTCCAGATAGTGACTCCGATGAACTAACACAAAACCAACAAACAACTATGCCATCTGCGGCTTTGCCAGTTAACTCACCAAAAATCATGTTTACCACTGGAACCCAGAACAATAATACATATTTAACTAATATAGGTTTGAACCCACCTAAACGTATTGCTTTAGCCATGCCACTGCGCGGTAAACTGGGAAAAGTAGGCCAAGCAGTGGTCGATGGATTTATGGCTGCTCACTTTGAAGATCTGAGCAGTTTAAAGGAGATGCCTTATATTAAAGTTTATGACAGCACCAAAATAAGCAGCCCAGACGCACTTTACCTGCAAGCTTCAATGGACCAAATAGATTTAATAATCGGCCCACTGGATAAAAGTAAGGTAATTGAACTCAGCAAAAAGGAAGCTCTGCCTATCCCTACGCTTGCTCTGAACTACACCCCTTTAAACAACACAAACAACACCACTACCAACTTAATTCAATTTGGCTTAGCAGTAGAGGATGAAACATCCCAAATTGCCCAGCGCAGCTTGCTTGAAGGCCATCAACGGATCCTTATTTTACATCAAGACCAACCCTGGGCTATAAGAGGAGCGCAACATTTCACTAACTCATGGCTGGCATTAGGAGGTGAAATTGCCGATCAAGTAAGCTTTTCTGGCAGTGGTGACCACTCAAAGTCGATCACTGAAGCTCTACTGATCACCCAAAGTAATGAGCGAGCAGAGACACTGAAAAAGCACCTATCAAACACGGAGAATGTAATTAAATTTGAGCCTAGACGACGCCAAGATATTGACGCTATTGTGCTATTTGCATTGCCTACAGATGGCCGACAAATCATTCCAACTTTAGCCTTTCACTTCGCTGCTCAACTACCCGTTTATGCCACTCACCATATTTATCAGGGCCCAACTGACACAAGCCGTGATCGTGATTTAGAAAAAGTAGTTTTTACAGATCTACCTTGGCTAATAGAGCAACCGGCCATGCAGAAAAAGATTAGCCAAACATGGCTTGATAGACAAAGATACACCCGCTTGTTCGCCGTTGGTGTTGATGCATATCACCTGTACCCTAAACTTGGACAACTCAGCATCAATAGTAGCAAGAGGGTGATAGGCGTTACGGGGGTATTGAATTTGAATGAAAAAAATAGAATTGTTACGCAAAGCTCTTGGGGTAAGTTCAGATCTGGCAAGGTCATTATGGATTCAGCCCAATAACTATGACGACTACCGAAATAGGTGCTTGGGCTGAAGAACTGGCTTGGAACCACCTACATGAACATGGCTGGCAATTGATTGAACGTAATTTTTTTTGTAAAGGGGGCGAACTAGACATCATAGCTCGCAAAGGCAGCGTGGTTGCATTTGTTGAAGTAAAGTACCGTAAAAGCCAAGCTATGGGTGGAGCAGTGGCTAGCCTTACACCCAAAAAACAACGTCGCCTGATTCACAGTGCGAAAGTATTTTTACAACGCTACCCCTCATTAAGTCACTTGGATTGCCGCTTTGACCTGATTGCTATCAGTGGTTCTGATAGCCCCCATAGCCAAGTTCGGATACAATGGATAGATAATGCATTCATCACTTCAGGCTAGGGTTAGAGCTCACTAATGGAACTGCAAGACAGGGTTATAAATCAATTTCATGAACACATGGGTTGCGCCGCATACAGTGCAGAACACTTACCTCAAGATATTGCTATTGCTGCGCAAATGCTGCACCAATGTTTTATCCAAGAGGGCAAAGTTCTTATCTGCGGTAATGGTGCTAACGCTGCAAATGGGCACCACTTTTGCGCCGCTTTATTAAGCCGTTTTAGACAAGAACGTCCAAGCTTACCCGCTTTTAATTTAGCTGCCGATAGTACAACCATGAGCGCTGTTATTCGTGACTCTAGTTTTCAAGATGTTTTTGCTAAGCAAATAAGCGCTTTAGGACAGCAAGGTGATATTGTTATTGTGATGTCAGAGCAAGGTAACTGTGGCAACTTAATACAAGCCATTCAGGCAGCACACAATCGCAATTTACAAGTCATTTCTATTACTGGCCAAACTGGTGGTGACATGGCTACAGTTCTAGACCCAGACGATGTTGCCATTCGAATTCCCAGTGACAACAACATTAATATATTACAACTGCAACTGGTGACCATTCATTGCCTTTGTGATTTAATCGATTATCAACTATTTGGGAGCAATGAATAAATGCTAAAAAAAGGCGTTCAATTAATCACCTTAGCAATCTCGATAGCCCTTGTGAGCGCTTGCACTCCTATGCTTACAAGCCAACCCATAGCGGATAACAAAGGCAGTCGTTCTTTAGGGACCTTGTATAACGATCAGCTCATCGAAAGCTCTGCTGCTGATGCAATTTCACGGTCATCCATATTGTTCGCATCTGCCAATGTAAGTGTTATTAGTGTGAATGGTATCGTTTTATTAATTGGACAGGTACCAAACGAAGATACTAAAATCATCGCAGGCGGAATCACCCGGAACATTAGCAACGTACGCAAAGTACATAACGAATTATTAGTTAGTGGTCCAGCATCTGGCGTCGTCAAAGCCAATGACGCTCTTATTACGACCAAGGTAAAGGCTCGCATGCTTGCTGAGACTGACTTCCCTAGTAGCAGGATTAAAGTGGTTACTGAAAATGGAGTCGTGTATCTAATGGGCTTAGTGACCCAAGCAGAAGCTAACTGGGCCGTAGGCATAGCTTCTAATGCCAGTGGCATACAACGAATTGTTAAAGTATTTGAATACATCGACTAGGTATTAAGGTAATTACTGGACAATAAAAAAGGGCNNCCCTTTTTTATTGTCCAGTAATTGAACACTTATTTAACGACTTTAAGTGTAGGCCGTTTTGCATGACTGCCAATGGATGAAACTGTACCAGGTGACTTAGGCTTAGGCTTATCAACTGCAGATACTGGGGCTGGTGGTGGGCGAGGGCCATCTGGGCTAGGTATACCTGGCTCAAAACCAAAACCCATACCTTCTCCTGTTTCTTTGGAATAAACAGCTAGTACCGCCAAAATAGGCACATAAACATGCATTGGAACTCCGCCAAAACGAGCGTTAAACTCTACCGCATCGTTTCCTAGGTTTAATCCTTGCACAGCACTTGGTGATATATTAAGCACTATTTGACCATCATTGATAAAGTGCTCAGGCACCATCACATCATCTATAGTGGCATCAACGACCATATGAGGAGTGGAGTCATTATCCAAAATCCACTCATGTAGGGCTCGTAATAAATACGCTCGACTTGGAGTCATCATATTAGTTAAAGTCTAATTTCATGCTCAAGCTCAGACAAGCTTTCCTGAAACCCTTCACGGGCGAAGATGCGTTCCATATACTCAAGCATCGGTCCAGCTTGAAGCTCTGGAAGATCTATACCCAACTGAGGCAAACGCCACAAAATAGGTGCAATACAACAATCAACCAAAGTAAACTCTTCACTCATAAAGAAGTCTTTTTCGGTAAAAATAGGGGCCGTGGAAATAAGACTTTCTCGTAATTCTTTTTGCGCTTCGACAATCTCTGACTCATCGTCTGATGTCATAATCACATCAGCAAGGCGACACCAATCACGCTCAATGCGGTACATATATAGACGGCTTTCAGCACGAGCAACTGGGTATACAGGCAATAAAGGCGGATGTGGAAAACGCTCATCCAAATACTCCATCATTACATTAGCTTCGTAAAGCACCAAGTCACGATCTACCAAGGTAGGTAAACTGTTGTAAGGGTTCAAATCTGCAAGATCTTCTGGTTTGTGCTCAGCATCAACATCTATAATGTCAACGGTAACACCCTTTTCTGCAAGAACTATACGCACACGGTGGCTATAATGGTTAGCCCCATCAGAGAAAAAAGTCATTGAAGAGCGTTTTGCAACTACACCCATTTAGGTATACCTCAGTAATAAACGACAGCGCTGCGCGCCAAAAACGAATACGCGACCTGCTGCATTCATCAATGATGAATAACAGCGGCCGCGTTGAAATAGACTACATGAGGCATTATACCTCAAATTCGTGTGCTAATGGATATCGCGCCAGAATTCCTTCTTTAAGAAGTAAAACAACACAGTCATCATCAAACAGAATAAAATTGCCCACAAGCCAATGCGATGACTATCTGTTTTATAAGGCTTAGACATATAAGCCATGAAGTTGGTTAGGTCATAAATTGTGGCATCAAACTGCGCCGGCGTCATGCTACCAGAACCTTCTTCAACAGTAAGTATATCGCAACTTTGGTGAGTAATGGCTTTGCCTGTTACGCCATCAACTGCAGGGTTACCATGTGTATCATATTCACTAACTTCACCACAAGACTTAGACTGTATGCCCTGTAATTCAGCCAACACGTTAGGCATACCTACACTTGGAAATACTACGTTGTTAACGCCATACGGACGACTATCATCGACATAAAACGTGCGTAGGTATGTGTATATCCAATCTGCGCCACGCAAATTCACTTCATTAGTTAAGTCTGGTGGTGCTGCGCCAAACCATTTAGCGGACACTTTAGGGTCCATGGCGCTAGTCATCTGCTCACCGATTTTTTGACCACTAAAGATCAAATTTTCAACAACTAAGTCCTCTGGCATATGCAAGTCTTCTGCAGCACGACTATACCGCTGATACTGCGCTGTATGACAGCCTAAACAATAATTAACGTATGTTTTCATACCACGCTGCAAAGAGGAATGATCTGAGGCATCCACTTCGATAGAGTCCAATGCTACGCTTGGGCCGCCAGCAGCCTGAGCAAACATTGGTACCATCATCATTAAGCTGAGTAATAGTAACTTTTTCATGTCTAGACTACCCTTTCTGGAACAGGTTTGGTGGTTTCCATACGCGTGTAAAACGGCATGAGAATGAAGTACAAGAAGTACAATAAAGTACATACTTGCGCCACTGTTGTGCGACCTTCAGTTGTAGCCAAAGTACCTAGGTAACCCAAAATAACAAAGCTCACCACAAATATAGCTAACCATACGCGGCTCATCCAACCTTTGTAACGCATAGATTTGACTGGACTACGGTCAAGCCAAGGCATTACAAATAGAATAGCAATAGCGCCACCCATGACAATCACACCCAAGAACTTAGCATCTAAACCAAATAGTGGTTGAGTAATTGCACGCAGCATAGAGTAGTAAGGGGTAAAGTACCAAACAGGAGCAATGTGCTCTGGTGTCTTCAAAGAGTTAGCTGGCTCATAGTTTGGTTTCTCAATAAAGTAACCACCACCCTCTGGGAAGAAGAAGATCACTAGACAGAACACTGTTAAGAACACGCCCACAGCAACCAAATCTTTAATAACGTGGTATGGCCAAAAAGCTGCGCCGTCAACAGGCACACCATTTTCATCTTTATTTTGGTCAATCTCGATACCATCTGGATTATTGGAACCCACATCGTGCAATGCCAAAATATGCAACACAACCAAACCTAAGATAACCATTGGCAAGGCAATAACATGCAATGAGAAGAATCGATTTAAAGTGATGCCAGAGATTAAATAATCACCACGAATCCATTGCACAAGGTCTTCACCTACAACAGGAATAGCACCTGCCAGAGATAAAATTACCTGAGCACCCCAGTAAGACATTTGCCCCCAAGGCAAAAGGTATCCAAAGAAGCCTTCAGCCATAAGCGCTAAATAAATCGCCATACCAAATAGCCAAATTAGCTCACGTGGTTTTTGGTAAGAACCGTACATCAAGCCTCTGAACATATGTAGATAAACCACAACAAAGAAAGCTGAAGCACCCGAAGAGTGCATGTAACGGATAATCCAACCCATTTCCACATCACGCATAATGTATTCTACTGAAGCAAATGCGCCCTCGGCTGTAGGTTCATAAGACATCGTTAGCCAAACACCTGTTAGGATTTGGTTAACTAGAACGAGCAATGAAAGGACACCAAATACATACCAAACGTTAAAGTTTTTAGCAGCATAATATTTAGACATGTGGTCTTGCCACATTTGAGTCAGTGGAAAGCGATCATCAATCCAGCGAACAATACCACTTTCCGCCTTAGCGCGGTTAGGATTACCTACTCCCATTATGCATTACCTCCATCTTCGCCAATAAGAATAACAGTGTCACTCTCATAAAAATGTGGCGGAATTTCTAAATTTGTTGGGGCTGGCTTACCTTTATATACTCGACCTGACAGGTCGAAGGTAGAACCATGACAAGGGCAATAGAAACCACCCTGCCAGTTAGCGTCAAAAGCAGTTGGAACAACCTCAGGGTTGTATGTTGGAGAACAACCTAAATGGGTACAAAGGCCAATCATAACAATGACCTCATCACGCAACGAACGCACTGGAGTGTTCGGCACATACGTAGGCTGTTTAGCATCAAACGAATCTGGGTCGGCTAAGCTACCATTTAAGGTGTCCAAATTAGCCAATGCTTCTGCGCTACGGCGCACAATCCACACTGGTTTTCCACGCCACGCAACGATCATTTGCTGACCTGGCTCTAGCTTACTAATATCCGCCTTGACTGCTGCACCCGCCGCTCGGGCTTTTGCACTTGGGTTCCAAGAGGCTACAAAAGGGGTTAGCGCAGTTACACCGCCAACAGCACCCACAACTAAGGATGCGCCGACTAGCACACGACGTCGGGTCGGATTTGCGACTTCATTACTCATTCAATTGGTCTCCAGCTGAGCTGTAAAATTTCTGGCCTAATTTTAAAGGAAAGGCACTAAATAGACAAGGTTAAAGCCCCATACTCACCATACAAAAAGGATTGATTTTAGCGAAGGCATAAAAAACCCAGCAACATGGCTGGGTTTTTTATGAATGCACCAAAAGGATGCAATAAAGCTTAACGCTTTGAGAACTGAGGACGCTTACGCGCTTTGCGCAAACCAACCTTTTTACGTTCAACTTCACGAGCGTCACGGGTAACAAAACCAGCGGCACGCAAGCTAGGGCGCAAGGTTTCATCAAAGTTCATCAAGGCACGAGTGATGCCGTGACGGATAGCGCCAGCTTGACCAAAACCACCACCGCCTTCTACGGTAATGAATAAATCAAACTTTTCAACTGTCTCGGTCAACTCTAACGGTTGGCGAACAATCATACGAGCTGTTTCACGACCAAAATAAACATCCAACTCGCGGCTGTTTACAGTGATGGCACCAGTGCCAGGAGTCATGAACACACGAGCGGTAGAGGTCTTACGACGACCAGTACCATAATATTGAGTAACTGCCATGATCGTCTCCTTACAGGGTCAATGCTTGTGGTTGTTGCGCTTGATGTGGATGCTCAGTACCAGCATACACTTTAAGCTTGGAGTACATAGCGCGGCCCAAAGGACCTTTTGGCAACATACCTTTAACAGCGAATTCAATGGTGCGCTCAGGAGCGTGATCAACCATTTTTTCAAAAGACATAGAACGCAAACCACCTGGATAACCAGTGTGACGGTAGTACATTTTATCTTTTGCTTTATTGCCAGTTACGCGAACTTTTTCAGCGTTAACAACAATAATATAATCTCCAGTATCAACGTGAGGAGTGAATTCTGGCTTATGCTTGCCGCGTAGGCGACGAGCGATTTCTGTAGCCATACGACCTAAAGTTTTACCTTCAGCATCGACAACGTACCAATCACGGGTAACGTCAGCTGGTTTAGTACTTACGGTTTTCATGTAAATAACCTGTTTAATGGCCCATCTAATTGGACCTACCTATAATTATTGAGTTATTGCACCGTATTGAATAAAGCCTTGAACAGACCATACTTACCCATTACCGCCAATAACGTGCCTAGCAGCCTGCGCCCCTAACAACCCTAACTGCAAAACAGAAAAAGCCAACACAGAAACTGCGAGGGCAAATTATACAGGACAAACTAACCCTTTGTTAAGCCTTAAAGTGAATGTTTTTAAGGCTTTTAGCAATTATACCGATACATTACCTACAATATGGCCACAAGCCAGGTATTCATAGGACTGCATTTCTTGCAACCTACTTAATGTGCGCGCGAACACAAAGTCCAATTGGCCGCCACCGTACAGTTTTGCCAAAGGCACTTCAGCTGAAATAATGACTTTTAAATTAGCGTCATAACAAACATCAATCAAGTTAACAAACCGCCTAGCCTGATCCTCCATGCCCGCAATTAAGTGCGGCACATTGCTAATGATTAAACCATGAAATTCATAGGATAATTCCAAGTAATCATTTTGAGAACGAGGCTGCACACACAACTGATCAAAAGTGAGCCAAATAATGCCGTCAGCCTTTTTTATGTAGCTAAAATTACGGCCATTGATATTAATCACATCCTGCTCACTTGAAACTACAGCACTACTCAAAGGTGCCAATTGAGACGATAAGTTTGAGTTCAACTTAGGCGAAAGCACCGCAAAGCCTTCAGCTAAACTTCTATCAGTCTGCTCACCTAAAGGCCAATAATACAGCTGGGCCTGTGACAAAGTACGCAAACGATAATCAACACCACCATCTACGTTAACGATATCCGTGTGTTGCTCTAATAATTTAATGGCGGGCAAAAAGCGCTGCCGCTGCAAACCATTCTCATATAGACCTTTAGGCTCTATATTTGACGTAGCTATTAGCACTACACCCAAATCGAACAACCGATCTAACAACTGCGCCAAAATCATAGCATCAGTAATATCAGTTACAAAAAATTCATCAAAACAGATGACTTTAGATTCGTTTGCAAGCTCCTGCGCCACCACCAATAATGGATTTTTCACACCCTTATTGAGCGTCAAACGGCGATGAATATCACGCATAAATCGATGGAAATGGGTACGCTGCTTGTTTTCAAATGGCAGACAGTGATAGAAGACATCCATGAGGTAGGTCTTACCGCGCCCTACTCCACCCCAAAAATAAAGCCCTTTTATAGCAGCATGATGATCAACACTACCAACGCCCCATCCAGAGAGCCTCTGATGCCAGCGTAATGGCTGTGCCTTGGCGTCATTAAACTTACATAAATCTATATAAAGTCGCTGCAAATGCTCTATAGCATTGCCTTGAGCGACATCTAAAGAAAAACCCAACTGCTGCTGGTCCTTGCGGTACTGTTCTATCGGTGAAGGCATATGGGGCATCAAAATAGTAGATAGTGTGAATAAATGAACGACTTAGGAAGTATCTTAGATGTACTAATGCGCTAATTCAATTACAATAGTAGCTTCTGAGACACTTTATTGAAAGGAGCAGACAGTGGATTTACTCAGCAACGATTGGTTTTTTTGGCTAGTACTTCTAATACTTTGCATAGGTATAGGTTTTATATTGGGACGTACCAACAATAGCGACCTTAAGCGACAGAACCAACTTAGCAAACAACTACAAGATGCTCACACTGAGCTTGCAGAATACAAAGAGCAAGTAAACCTGCACTTTGCCGATACTGCAGCGGCCGTTAACCAGCTCACTGAAAGTTATCGAAATGTGCACCAACAACTTGCCAAGGGCGCCCAAAGCTTATGCGATGATCCTGATGCCGCTAGCAGCTTAGAGACTATAGCAGGACCTTCTGAAAGCACGATTGAACACCAAGAACAGCCAACTCAAACGATCCGCCCACCTATGGACTATGCCCCAAACAACACTAGCAAAGAGCATGGCACCTTAGATGAGCGTTACGGTCTCAAACCTAAACAAGAGCCAATAAATCCAGCTGCTTACGACATCCCTGTATCGCCTTCATCTTCTAATCAAGCGAAGTAAACAGATATACTATGCAGGGCTAGGTATATCTACAAATTCACATTCTAGACCTAATTCTTGCTGCAAATGTGCAGCAAGAGCCCTCGCCCCATATCGTTCAGTAGCATGGTGGCCAGCGGCAAAATAATGTACATTATTTTCTCGCGCAACATGCACTGTAGATTCAGATATTTCACCAGAAACGTATGCATCCAAGCCCAGCTCAATAGCTTTTTCAATCATGCCCTGAGCCCCACCAGTACACCAACCAATACGTTTTATAGGCTTAAGTGGGCTATCAATATGTAACGCTTCACGCCCCAGCACCTTTGAAATATGCTGTTGCATGTGAGCACCTGTAATAGGCTCCTTTAAGGTGGCACATAAGCCTAGCCCAGTCACACCGCTTGACTGCATATGAGCATCAGGCACCCAGCCCATAAGCTTACCTAACTGAGCGTTATTGCCCAGCTCAGGGTGGCAATCTAGAGGCAGATGGTACGCTATTAAATTAATGTCATGCGCCATCAATGACTTGATTCGCTGCTTTTTGATGCCCACCAATGGATATGTTTCGTTGCGCCAAAAATACCCATGATGTACCAGTAAAGCATCCGCTCCATAAGCTATGGCTTCATCTATTAGTGCCTGACTAGCAGTCACCCCAGCAACTATCCGCTGTATTGTTTGCGCACCTTCAATCTGAAGACCATTAGGTGCATAGTCATTAAATTGATGAGGTTGTAGCAACTGATCTAAATAGGTGATTAATTCTTTACGCTCAATAGCCATTCAAATACCTCGTGTGTTTTTTTGCCTTTAACATCACCAAAGTTTACACTATAGCCAAGCCTTTCAGACACATCTGGCAGAAATTTTATACCATCATCGATACTCTAACAATATGACCCGCTCATTGATCAAGTATTTATTACGCTTTGCCCTTGCTGGCATACTGCTTGCCACCGCCCTCATCTTCGCCTCACCGCAGTGGCTTTCACAAAAAACTGGCATCCCACTATGGTCTCAAAAAGCCTCTGAAACAACATTCAATACAACACACAGCTACGCCGACCTGCTTGAAGCAACTATGGGCTCTGTAGTACGCATCTATAGCCAAACCTCAACGACACCGACCAGTCTAGCGCTATTACAAGACCCCCATTACGCAAGCATATTAGAAGGTCAATTAATCGACATTGTCGCTAGTGATGTAAATTTAGGATCTGGGGTAATTGCAAGCCGAGATGGACACATACTTACTAATAATCACGTTATTGAAAACGCTGAGCGCATTCAAGTCAGCTTAGCCGATGGTCGCTTTGCACCTGCTCTTTTAGTAGGCACTGACCCTGCAACCGATCTGGCGGTCATAAAAATTCAATTAGATAACCTTACCCCTGCCAAAGTCCCCATTAATTTAGATTCTCGTGTTGGTGATATCGTATTTGCCATTGGCAATCCCCACGGCTTAGGTCAATCGGTATCTATGGGTATCATCAGTGGCAAAGAACGCAATCGGCTAGGCCTGAACACGTTTGAAAGCTTCATTCAAACCGACGCCGCAATCAATGCCGGCAACTCAGGTGGCGCTTTAATCAATACCAGAGGTGAATTAGTGGGCATTAATACTGCTCACTTTTACAATTCCTCAACTAGCGCAAGAAGCCAAGGCATAGGCCTTGCTATACCCATTAACATAGCATTTGACGTGCTACAAAGCCTCGTGCAAGAGGGCGTAGTCATCCGTGGCTGGTTGGGGATAGATTTTAATGTATTTAAACGTCAATATAGCCAAAATGCATTCTCATCAGAAGAAGCTACAGGCATCATGTTATCTGGTGTGTATGCTAATAGCCCTGCTCATATTGCAGGGTTAAAACCTGGCGATTTAATCACTCACTTTGACGGCAATGTGGTGAAAGATTGGAATGAGTCATTAAACTATGTCACTAGTCTAAGTCCAGGCAGTGAGCTAGATATAACTTATCGCCGTAGTGATGACACTTATACTGTCACAGCCATTCTTGGCACCCGTCCAACTGCTAAGTAAACTTATGACCATGACTACTAAAAACACCCCTAATGCCTTAGATAAAATCTTTGCAAAACCCCTAGAGACGCCTGCGCCATTTGAGTTTAATGCGCAGGTGGCTGATGTATTTGAGAATATGATTCAGCGATCAGTTCCTGGCTATCATTTTTTGCTTGATGTGATAGGTTTGCTTGCTGCTCGCTACGGCAAACCTAATAGCAACTGCTACGATCTTGGCTGCTCCCTTGGCACCATGACCTTGCGTTTGCGCCAAAATTTACCAGCTTATGCCCATGTAATAGGTGTCGATAACTCTGCGGCAATGGTAAGTCGCTGCCAACACAATATGGCTAGAGACCAAAGCCAAGCCAGCTATGAAATCCGTCATCAAAACCTACAGGACACCCCGATAGACAATGCATCCATGGTGATTCTCAACTTTACCCTGCAGTTTATTGCCGACATTGAAAGGCCTAGTATTCTAAAAAATATCGCCAAGGGTATGCGCCCTGATGGGGTACTACTGTTAGCTGAAAAAGTATGTTTTGAGGACCCTGAGCAAAATGATTTACAGGTCGATCTATATCACGACTTTAAACGATACCAAGGTTATAGTGACCTTGAGATCGCACAAAAGCGTGCCGCACTAGAAAATGTACTAGTGCCAAATACCTTAGAGCAACATCGTCAACGGTTGCTTGATGCTGGCTTTAGCCGCGTTGAAACTTGCATGCAGTGTTTTAATTTTTGCGCTTTGCTTGCTTTTAAATAACGCTGCACTGCATCTAACAACACTACAACCCTATTATCGAGACCATCATGGGCATAAATTTAGAGGCTTTTTTTGAGCACACCAAACACTCAGTACTGGAGCAGTTTCATTCACAGCTGCGCCAAGCCCTAGATCAACACTATCATCAAAAAATCCATGGCCGCTCGATTGAATGGGATGCCGCACTTAATGCTATGCCACAGCTGGACAAAACTGAGTTCACCTTTAACGACAAAAGCGTCACCATATCCAAGCCTGATAGCCTCAATTTAGATCATTGCGCTTATAAGCAACATCTCAAAGCATTTATGCCTTGGCGTAAAGGCCCATGGAATTTACTGGGCGTAGAGATAGACACAGAATGGCGCTCAGATTGGAAATGGCAACGAATTGTTCCACATATAAGCTCCCTTGAAGGTCGACAGGTGCTGGATATTGGCACAGGTAACGGCTACTTCTTATACCGTATGTTAGGCGCTGGGGCTCGCCTTGCACTAGGAATTGACCCCACACGAATCTTTCTATATCAATTCCACGCTGCACAGCGATTATTACCCCCAAACGGCGCGCACCTTTTACCCTTGAGAAGTGAACACTTACCGGCTTTTGGCAGCTTCGACACGGTATTTTGCTTAGGCGTGCTATACCACCGACGCTCACCCATAGATCACATCCAAGAATTGATGTCTTACTTGAGACCAGGCGGAGAATTAGTGCTGGAAACGTTGGTAGTACCTGGTGACATAAACACCATACTTGTGCCACCAGAACGCTACGCGAAAATGTCTAATGTGTGGTTTTTGCCCAGCACCCAAGCCCTAGAGAATATGTTACATAAGTTGGGATTAAAAGACATTCGCACAGTCGATGTTACTCAAACAACAAACCAAGAACAAAGAGCAACAGATTGGATGAATTTTCACTCGCTTGCAGACTTCCTTGATCCAAACGACCCTAATCTTTCAGCTGAAGGACACCCTGCACCACTGAGAGCTACTATCGTTGCTACCAAAGCCTAGCAGGACCTTATCAACACTAAAAAATAGCTCGCAAACACGCAAGCTATTTTTACACCACTTAGTCGATGATGCGATATTCAGCAGAGCGGGCATGAGCCGTTAAACTTTCTCCACGGGCCAATATAGAGGCCACTTTACCCATGGCGCTTGCTCCTTGCTCTGAAAATTTAATCAAAGAAGAACGTTTTTGGAAATCATATACACCCAAAGGTGATGAAAAGCGGGCAGTGCCAGATGTTGGCAGCACATGGTTGGGTCCTGCACAATAGTCGCCTAACGCTTCTGCTGTGTGGCGCCCCATAAAAATAGCACCAGCGTGGCGTATTTTTGGCAACATCGACTCAGGATCAGCTACTGATAGTTCTAAATGTTCTGGAGCAATACGATTAGAAATATCAATCGCTTCTTGCATGTCTGCCACTTGAATTAGAGCGCCTCGTTTTTCAATGGACGCTTTAATAATGCTATTACGCTCTAATGTTGGAAGTAAGGCCTTAAAAGATGCCTCTACTTGGTCTAAGTAATCTTTATCTGGACACAATAAAATGGATTGAGCTTGTTCGTCGTGCTCTGCTTGTGAGAATAGATCCATAGCTACCCAATCAGGGTTAGTTTGTCCGTCACAAATTACTAAAATCTCTGACGGCCCCGCAATCATGTCAATGCCACAAGTACCAAATACTGCTCGCTTTGCAGTAGCCACGTAAATATTACCTGGGCCCACAATTTTATCAACTTTTGGCACCATTGAGGTACCATGAGCCAGAGCTGCAATAGCCTGAGCTCCGCCAATTGCAAATACACGATCCACGCCAGCAATCGCAGCAGCAGCCAAAACTAAAGGGTTAACCTTACCGTTAGGTAGAGGCACTGTCATTATAATCTCTTTCACACCAGCTACTTTAGCGGGTATGGCGTTCATCAAGACAGAGGAAGGGTAACTCGCCTTGCCGCCTGGCACATAAATACCCACACGATCCATTGCTGTGATCTGCTGCCCAAGCACTGTGCCATCAGCTTCAACATAACGCCAGGATTCTTGTTTTTGGTGCTGATGATAAGAGCGAATACGATCTGCAGCTACTTGCAAAGCTTCACGCTCTTCATCAGTAACGTCAGCAAGAGCTTGTTCAAGCTGCTGCTGAGATATTTCAAGCTCTGATGCTGCTTTAAACGGGGTGCGATCCAACTGATTTGTTAGTTGTAATAATGCGGTATCACCCTGAACTCTAACGCGTTCAATAATATCAGCAACCGTCTTTTGTACTCGTTGGTCTGATACGCTCTCCCAGCCCAACAGTTGATTCAATTTAGACTCAAAGTTGGCCTTGGAGGTATCTAATCTATTTACTTTTAAAAACTGCATATTAACGCCCTTGGTTAGCGTTGACCGCTGCTGATAACTGTTCAATAAGAGGACCTATACGGCCGTGCTTAAGCTTCATGGCAGCTTTACCTACTACCAATCGACTACTGATCATAGCGATTTCTTTAAGAGGCTCTAAACCATTGGCTTTAAGGGTATTGCCTGTATCAACAATATCTACAATTTGATCGGCCAAACCTAAAATAGGGGCCAATTCCATGGCGCCATAAAGCTTAATAATATCAACTTGCTGGCCCTGTTCGGCAAAGTAGGCTTTAGTGATATTAACGAACTTAGAAGCCACCCGTAAGCGCCTACCTGCTGGTGCAGCACCTGCTGGTGCGCAAGTCATGAGCCGGCACTTTGAGATTTGTAAATCCAAAGGCTCATATAAACCACTACCACCATGCTCTAGCAACACATCTTTGCCAGCCACACCCATGTCTGCTGCACCGTTAGCAACGTAAGTAGGAACGTCTGTGGCACGAATCACTATAAACCTGACCCCTGGCTGAGTGGTCTCAAACACTAACTTACGACTGGTATAAACATCTTCTAAAGGCTCTATTCCGGCACTTGCAAACAAAGGTAAGGTCTCTTTTAAAATACGACCTTTAGACAATGCGATGGTTAAGCTGTTGGGCATGTTGTTATTTTCTCAGTTAAGCTACGCGCTTGATAATAGCGCCTAAAGCGCCCATTTTTTCTTCTATACAGTCATAGCCACGGTCAATATGGTAGATACGATCAATGATTGTTTCACCATCAGCTACTAAAGCAGCAATCACCAAACTAGCCGACGCCCTTAAATCAGTTGCCATTACGGGGGCTGCCTTAAGACGCTCGATGCCTTGCTGGATTACTGTATTACCCTCTACTGCCACTTGAGCACCCATACGCGCCATTTCATCAATGTGCATAAAACGGTTTTCAAAAATAGTTTCAGTAATACGCCCACTACCTATAGCAATCGCATTGAGTGCCGAAAACTGAGCTTGCATATCTGTGGGAAAACCTGGGTAAGGTGCTGTTTTTAAATTCACAGCTTTTGGCCGTTTGCCGTGCATATCCAAACTAATCCAATCATCACCAACAACTATTTCTGCGCCAGTTTCTTCCAACTTAGCAAGTACCGCTTCCATAGTATCAGGACGAGTATCCTTCACTTTAATTCGTCCACCTGTTACCGCTGCAGCCACTAAATAAGTGCCTGTTTCAATCCTGTCTGGCAGAACGTCATGCTGGCAACCATGAAGTTTTTCGACGCCTTGTATGCGTATTGTTCCAGTACCGTGGCCCGTAATCTTAGCGCCCATAGCAATTAAACATTCAGCTAAATCCACTACCTCAGGCTCACGAGCAGCATTATCCAGCACTGTTTCACCTTCAGCCAGAGTTGCTGCCATTAAAATATTTTCAGTACCTGTTACTGTCACAGTATCAAAGAAGATGTGTGCACCTTTAAGACGATCAGCCTTGGCACGGATGTAGCCATCTTCTACAGTAATGGTGGCACCCATGGCTTCTAAACCACGAATATGCAGATCTACCGGTCGACTACCAATGGCGCAACCACCAGGCAAAGATACTTCTGCTTCGCCAAAACGCGCCACCAAAGGCCCCAATACTAAAATAGATGCACGCATAGTTTTAACCAAGTCATAAGGTGCTATGCAATGATCAAGCGTGGTGGCATCTATCTCTACACTTAATTTGTCCCCTACCAGCAAAGACACACCCATACGACCCAATAATTCGATCATGGTGGTAACATCATGCAAGTGTGGCAAATTACGAATTGTGACAGGCTCTTGAGCTAACAAAGTAGCCGCTAAAATAGGTAGTGCCGCATTTTTTGCACCAGCAATACGAATCTCACCGTCCAGAACCTTACCGCCAGTAATGCTTAATTTATCCATAATATTTTCGCCAAATATGTGTATGTATTAGGTGTGTTGGGTACATTAGGTTTAGCAGCGTTAGTTAAACACTTACACTTTGCCATTGATCAGCTGTATAGGTTTTAATTCCTAGCGCATGTATTGATCCATCTGCAATTTGGTCAGTCAAACAGCTATATACCAACTGTTGTTTTTTAACTGGTGATAAGCCTATAAAAAGATCACCAATTACAGTCACTTGAAAGCTACATCCTTCGCCACTTGGGATCACTTGAGTGCCCACAAGTTGCTGTTCAATAATTTGTTTAACTTGTTCTGCGTCCACAATATTCTCCATGGGGTCATAAATAAGGGGGTATAAATTAGGACTTATAACTTTAATACAAGCGAAGCACCAAAAACAAAAAAACAAGGGTGCGATAAGCGCGTTAGTATAGCAAAATACTCACCTCTATCGCCACCGTTGCCCGTAATTGAATAGCTTTAAGACGGATCATTCCAAAAAGCAATCACGTCATCAATACTACCTTTATTTTGAGCCATTTCACTTGCGAATTGTTGCCTGAAGGCTAGCCCTAAGTTGATACCGTCAAGGGTGACATTGGTCACCATCCAGCCTTGTTTGCGCTTTTTCATAGCGTAATGCAAATCGTAAGCTGCGCCATTAGCATAGATCTTCACCCACACGTTTTGTCGCCCAGGCTTAGCCTTACTACTTGGATTAGCTTGTATTTCAAAATCATTAATCCTAAACGCTAGCACTGCACCGGCATAAGTGTTGAGTAATGATTGTTTAAAAGCAATGCTAAATTCTTCTATTTGCTGCTGTGAAGCTTGGCGATAATATTTGGCCATCACACCTTTAGCGATACTATTAAAATCAATCACACCTGCTAACACACCCTCCATACCTAAAAAAAGCTGGGCCTCATCAAATTTAACGGCCTCACCTTCTGCCTCAGTACTAAGAGCCGCCTCCAGTCGTCCATTTTCTAATAAAACAACCATGGCCCTTGTGCTTCGCTCAATGACTTTACTCGCATCATCCCATTCTGCGGCTTGAACAGTTGCCACGCATAACGCAAACCATGCCATAAAAACTACTTTTATCGTGTGTTTATACAAATCTATCATCTTCGTTGTTCCTATGTATTGTCACCAAAATTGAGCAAAAACTGACCGATCAAATCTTCTAAAACAAGGGCAGATTGGGTGTCTTCAATCACGTCACCATCTACCAGTACATCCTCTTCAGCTCCAACGGTTAGGCCAACATATTTTTCCCCTAACAAACCAGATGTAAGAATACTGGCACTAGTATCTATGGATAAATAATTCACTTGGCCATCAATTTTCATATGTACCTGCGCTTTCAATGCATAGGGATCTATACCCACCGATACAACCTCTCCTACTACCACACCAGCCATGGTTACTTTAGCTTTTGGCGAAAGGCCAGCAGCGTTTTCAAACAGCGCTGTAACAGTATAATGGTCAGCGTTGCGAGACATAGAGCCTCCACTCACTTGTATGGCCAATGTTATTAAAGCTGCTATTCCAGCCACCATCATTAGGCCTACACTTAGCTCCAACCATCTTTTTTTCATATTGTGCCTCCAAACATTAGCGCCGTTAAAATAAAATCAAACCCAAGAATAGCTAAAGAGCTATAAACCACAGTGCGGGTTGTCGCGGCGCTAATACCCTGTGATGTTGGGATACATGAATAGCCCTGATACAAAGCCGTCCAGCTAATCAAAAACGCAAAGACCACGGCTTTAACCATGCCATTAAGAACATCCTCATTGAAATCTACCGCTTGCTGCATATTGCCCCAGTATGAACCGCCATAAACACCTAACCAGTCCACAGCAACTAAGTAGCCACCATAAATACCTACCAAGCTAAAAATTGCTACTAATAAAGGTAGAGAAATCATACCCGCCCAAAAACGTGGTGCCACAATACGGTGCAATGGGTCCACACCAAACATTTCTAAGCTTGCTAACTGCTCAGTGGCCTTCATTAGTCCAATTTCTGCTGTTAAAGCAGAACCTGCTCTACCCGCAAATAGCAAAGCGGCTACTACTGGAGATAACTCCCTCACTAACGTTAATGCTACCATTTGGCCCACTGCCTGCTCAGAACCATAGGCTGAGAGTAAGGTATACCCCTGCAAACCCAATACCATGCCAATAAACAAAGCTGACACAAGTATAATAACCAGAGACTGAACACCTACTATATAGAGTTGCTGAATAAGCCTAGAAATGCTTGAAAGTTTAGGCTTTACCACAATAGCCTGCAACAGCATCAACAAAGCTTCGCCCATACGTATCAATTTACCCAGAGCAATGCTGCCTATATCAGCAATAACGTTAATCATGATTTAAGCCCCTTAATTCTTCTTGCAAAGGCGGTGCAGCAAAATGAAAAGGAATCACTCCATCTGCTTCCCCATGAATAAATTGTTTTACTGCCGGATCTTCACTAGCCTTTAGTTCGTCAGGACTCCCTTGAGCAAGCACTCCTGAGTGTCCCAACAAGATCACTTCATCAGAAATAGCAAACGCTTCAGTAATATCATGAGACACCAGTACACTAGTCAACTGCATCTGAGCATTGATGTGCTTTATCAATCTTTGGAGAACAGCCATGGCAATCGGATCTTGTCCAGCAAACGGCTCATCATAAAGAATCAGTTCTGGCTCAATTGCTACAGCACGAGCTAATGCAACTCGCCTAGCCATACCTCCTGACAACTGAGATGGCATAAGGTCTCTTGCACCGCGCAACCCTACCGCCTCTAGCTTTAACAAAACTCGGTTGTACAGGTCGTCAGCACTAAGATTTAAGTGTTCTCTCAAAGGGAAGGCAACATTGTCAAATACTGATAGGTCTGTAAATAAGGCCCCACTTTGGAACAATACACCCATACGTGAGCGCAATTGATTAAGGTGTAAGGTGTTAAGTAAAGCAACATCTTGCCCAAACAAAAAAACCTGACCTTCATCTGGCTGAAGTTGACCTCCGATTAGGCGCAAGAGCGTTGTTTTACCTGATCCACTTGCCCCCATAATGGCAGTGATTTTTCCAGTCGATATAGTACAGCTTAAATTTTTAAAAATTGCCCGATCAGCGCGATAAAAGGTAACATTTTTAATTTCAATAATGCCTTTTGGCGTCATAGGCGCGGCTCCAATTAAGTGCTCATTAGCACTCGTATACGCCATAATTAGCGCTGAAAAATATATACTTAAGTTTACCATTGCCACGCTTAAGTGCAAAGAAACTTGCAAATTGTGTCGACTCTTGTTTTCATTGCCCCTCACGGTTTGACTAGGCCCTTTAAAGACACCTAGTCGCCAGTTTTTCACCCTTTCATTAGATTTTTATATGCTTATTGCAATTATTGCCGTTCTGGTTGGTTTAGGCCTGCTCATCTGGAGTGCCGACCGATTTGTTGACGGCGCATCAGCTACTGCTGGTCATTTAGGCATGTCCCCTATGCTTATTGGTTTAACCATTGTAGCCTTTGGCACTTCTGCACCAGAAATGCTCGTATCAACTATGGCGGCCTTAGATGGCGCTCCAGGATTAGCCATTGGCAATGCTATTGGCTCTAATATTGCCAACATTGCCTTAGTACTAGGCGCCACAGCACTAGTATCCTCCATACCTATCCGAGGTGATTTAGTTCGCACTGAACTACCTATATTAACCGTCGCCACCCTTGGCGCTGGTATTATATTATTAGACTATTACCTAGATCTGGTAGACGCCATGCTACTGCTTTTTGGTTTAGTCTTATGTTTATATTTATTTAAACGTTACCAATGTCAGCATCCAGAAGATCAAACCACCCCCCAAGCCAGCATGAGCTTAAAAAAGGGCATTATTTGGCTTATTTTAGGCTTAGTTGTTTTAGCTATTGGCTCAAGAATCTTAGTGGGTGGCGCTGTTCACATTGCCACTGCCCTTGGCGTCAGCGAAATGATCATAGGCCTCACTATTATAGCCATAGGCACAAGCTTACCTGAACTAGCAGCATCTATTATGAGCGCTCGCAAAGGCCAGCACGGCATCGCTTTAGGAAATGTAATTGGCTCCAACATTTTTAATTTGCTAGGAGTGATGGCAATACCTGCCCTTATCAGCCCAGTAGTTATAGAGGCCGATGCTTTATGGCGTGATTACGGGTTGATGCTTTTGTTAACTTTATTTTTATTTGCTGTTGGATTTAAGGCCCGCAACGGGGGCAGTATTAGCCGCTTCATGGGTATCTTGCTGTTGTTGATCTATGTCATGTATATGCTTTTACTTTATACTAATGCTACATAATTTATGCATAAGCCCAAGGAGAGATGTTGAGCGATAATAATACCCTACAGCCCAGCCCAGGCCAGACGACACTATTTGCCGAATCAGCCTTGCGCACCATCGGCTTAGAGCAGGCTGCTATTGCAGAGCTTACCATTCGTATAGATGCAACATTTGTACAAGCATGCCAGATACTAATGGACTGTTCGTCTAGAGTGGTTCTTTTAGGCATGGGTAAATCTGGCCATATTGCCAATAAAATAGCGGCCACTTTAGCCAGTACTGGCACGCCAGCTTTTTTTGTCCATCCAGGTGAAGCCAGTCATGGGGACATGGGCATGATTACACCTAGTGATGTAGTATTAGCATTGTCATACTCAGGCACCACTAGCGAAATAGTCACCTTATTGCCCATGTTAAAACGCTTAGGCAGCCCCCTCATTGCTATGACAGGGGCACCGAATTCCATTTTAGCTAAAGCGTCAGATGTGCACCTTAACGTGCAAGTTAGCACTGAAGCTTGTCCCTTAAATCTTGCACCCACCTCTAGCACCACTGCAAGCTTAGTCATGGGCGATGCTCTTGCTATTGCTTTATTAGAAGCAAAAGGCTTCAGTGCTAAAGATTTTGCTTTTTCGCACCCAGGTGGCGCTTTAGGTAGGAAATTATTATTAAAGGTGAGTGATATAATGCACTCAGGCAAAGCATTACCAAAGGTATCACAAGACACCCGCTTTGCTGACGCGTTAATGGAAATGACTCAAAAAGGCATGGGAATGACTGCGGTAGTTAATACCAAAGGGCAACTTGCCGGCATATACACTGATGGAGATTTACGTCGCAGCTTAGACCATAGTCAAGATTTGCGCGAATGTCACATCAGTACGTTAATGACGCGTGACCCCGTTAAGGCACATGCCGACATGCTAGCCGCACAAGCGCTAAAGCTCATGGAGCAACATAAAATAAATGCCCTCATTGTGTGTGATGAAAAAGATCAACCGGTTGGGGCTATTAATATGCACGACTTGCTAAAAGCAGGGGTGATATAACATGCCCTGTGCACAGCTTAAAACGATTGACCTTAATTGGCAGGCTAGCTGTGTGCGCTTGCTTGCTTTAGATGTAGATGGTGTATTGAGTGATGGGAAGCTGTATTTTGGCAACCAAGGTGAAGAAATAAAAGCCTTTAATAGCTTAGATGGTCATGGCATAAAAATGCTCCAAGCCTCTGGCGTAAAAGTAGCTATAGTCACAGGAAGAACATCAAATATAGTCGCACAAAGGGCAAAACAATTAGGTATTGAGTTAGTTTTGCAAGGCAGAGAAGATAAACTCAAAGCTTTGTATGAACTCACTGAACACTTGCGCTTAGACTGGAATGCAATGGCCTACATAGGAGATGACTTGCCTGACTTAGCGGCTATCATCAAGGTTGGCTTAGGCATCAGCGTGCCTAATGCAGCCAAAACAATGGCACAATACAGTCAGTATGTCACACGACTAAGCGGCGGACACGGCGCCGTAAGAGAAGTTTGCGACTTAATCATGCAAGCCCAAGGCACATGGGATGAGGCATTAGCGCCATACCTATCTACTCAGATCACAGCAGAACCTTAATGAGTGCGTTACTTAAAGGCCGTTGGCTATATATAAACCTAGCGACTTTCGGCTTGTCAGTGCTGCTCTTTTGGTGGTGGCAACAAACAACCCAACAGACTATAGAATCAGAAGCTAAGTGGATTCCTGACTATTACCTGACTAACGCTACCATCAGCCAATACAATAACGATGGTGAACTGTTCTCTAACATCAGCGCTTTGAAATTTACTCACATTAGAGAGTTCGATTCCACAGATATGCTCCAACCTAGATTCAATATTTACCTAAAAAACTCTGACGTCGCCTGGTTTGGAAAAGCTGATGAGGGACTCATATTAGATTCTGGGGCACAAATTAACCTTAGTGACAAAGTGCTAATAACCAATGGTCCAGATCTTAACAAACCTCTTAGCTTAACGACTCAAAGCTTAAGGTTATTCCCCAACCAAAGCTACGCCGTGTCAGATGAAATAGTCACTTTAACCGGCAAGTATAGCCACTTGACGGGCACTGGAATGCAGCTCACACTGGACACACAACGGTTATTGTTCTTGCATCAGGTCAAGGGCTCCCAATATGTACCAAGGAATTAATTATGTTATCGCTCCCCCTGCCTGCTTTTAAGACACCAACTATGAACAACTGTCCAAAGCTTTCAATATTTTTTCTTACCTGCACCCTATGCTTTTCAAGTCCATTATCTTGGGCCCTTGATAGCGACCGCCAACAACCGTTGGAAATTGCAGCTGATCAAGCTGAACTTAATGAAGGTGAGGGTTTTTCAATATACTCTGGCAATGTCATTATTACCCAAGGCTCAATAAAAATTGAAGCCTCTACGGTTAAAGTTACCTTTAACGATGATGGTATAGATACGATGTTAGCCACAGATGGCCACCATGACGGCTTAGCCTATATGAGTCAGCAATCAGAACCTAACGCAACAGGTCAAAGTGAAGTGATGGAAGCGTGGGGTGAGAGCATTGATTTTCAAGTTAACACTGAGTACTTAACTCTATTAGGTCGCGCCAAACTCATTCAACAAGGAAACCAATTTAGCGGGCATCAAATCCTGTTTGATATGCCCAAGGACAGTGTAAAAGCCTCCGGTGGTAAAGGTAAACGAGTTAATATGATATTTTTACCTAACGCTAACTAATATCCACTTAAAAAGAAGATCAACACCCACACATGCTTAACAAGATAGCTACATTAGAAGCAAAAAACCTTGCTAAATCATACAATAAGCGCGCTATTGTAAAAGACGTCAACATTCGTATTGAAGCGGGTCAAGTGGTGGGGCTACTTGGGCCAAACGGTGCTGGAAAAACCACTTGTTTTTATATGATAGTGGGTTTGGTGCAAGCGGATCGTGGGCAGATATTTATTAATCAAGAAAATATTTCTAATGAGCCTATGCATGGAAGGGCCCGCAAAGGTATCGGCTATTTACCGCAGGAAGCCTCAGTGTTTCGCAAGCTTAGCGTAGCACAAAATATCTTAGCCATATTGCAAACCCAAAAAAACCTTACAAAAACACAACGTCTTGAAAAGCTAGAAGTCCTTTTGTCAGAGTTTAACATTACTCATATTCGAGATAGTCTTGGGCTAAGTTTATCAGGCGGTGAACGACGTAGGGTTGAGATTGCTCGTGCTTTAGCGAGTGAACCCCAATTTATTTTGCTAGATGAGCCCTTTGCTGGAGTAGACCCAATATCAGTAAAAGACATCAAACACATTATTAAGCAGTTGAAAGATAAGGGCATTGGCGTGTTGATCACTGACCATAACGTAAGAGAGACATTAGATATTTGTGACTTAGCTTACATCGTCAGTGAAGGCTACATTTTAGCCCACGGAACCAGTAGTGATATATTAGCGAATAAACAAGTAAGAGAGGTATACTTAGGTGACGATTTCAACCTATAGCTTTAACAAGAGCAAAGCCAAAGGTCTATCAAACAACTTTTTAGTAGCAATGAATTAGTATAACTATGAAAGCTTCTTTGCAACTCAAAGTGAATCAACAACTGTCAATGACACCACAGTTGCAACAAGCAATTCGTTTTCTGCAACTTTCAACTTTAGACCTCCAACAAGAAATCCAACAAGCCTTAGACTCTAATCCCCTACTAGAATTAGAAGAAGAGTTTGAGCAGGCAGAAACTGACGCCTCAAATTTAGATGACGTCATCACGCCAGACGATAAATCCAATGGCCAACTTACAGATGAGCAGCTAGCTGACAGTGACTGGCATGAGGAAATCCCAGTCGAGCTTGCCACTGACAGCTCATGGGATGATATATACCAAAGCTCCACTACACCCGCTACTGGTCATGCGGACGAGTTTGACTTTGACGCCCACAATAGCCACGAGCCAAGCCTACAAGAACACCTTGAGTGGCAACTAAATGTTAGCCGCTTAAGTGATATCGATCAGTTTATCGGAGCTAGTATTATTGATGCTGTAGATGAACGAGGTTACCTAAGTCAAACTCTAAGCGAGATTACACAAGGCATTAATGGCAACTTAATTCAGCAAGAGCAAGATGTTATTGAAGAGTATGAGACTCAAGCAGTATTAACTCTGATTCAACAATTTGACCCTATAGGTGTTGCTGCGCAAGACCTAAGAGAATGCCTGCTTATTCAGTTAAAATATTCGCCAACTGATACCCCTTGGCGAGAAGGTGCGATTGCCATCGTAGACAAATACCTAGATCTGCTGGGTAGCCACGACTACAGCACCTTAAGACGCCGTTCAGGCTATAAAGAAACCGAATTAGTTCATATTGTTGAATTAATCACTCAACTTCAACCAGAACCAGGCGTTAGCATTGCCTCAAGTCAGGCAGACTATGTAATTCCAGACGTCATGGTACAAAAAATTGACAAGGTATGGAAAGTTTCATTAAACCCCAATTGCGCACCAAAGATAAGAATCAATCAACAATATGCTGATTTTGGAGGCAGCGGCAACGCTAGTGACAAAAGTTATATAAAAAATCACTTACAAGAAGCTCGCTGGTTTATAAAAAGCCTTGAAAGCCGAAATGAGACGTTGCTTAAGGTGTCAGCTCGTATTTGTGAAATACAACAAAAATTTTTAGAGCATGGCGAAGAAGAAATGAAACCTTTAGTGCTAGCAGAAGTAGCAGAGCACGTGGAAATGCACGAATCTACTATTTCTCGTGTAACTACCCAAAAATATATGCACACACCTAGAGGTATTTTTGAGTTAAAATATTTCTTTTCTAGTCACGTAGCTACCGCAAGTGGCGGAGAGTGTTCATCTACGGCCATAAGGGCAATTATTAAAAAGTTCATCGCGCTTGAATCAACACGTAAACCCTTAAGCGACTCAAAACTAACTGATATGCTGGAATCTCAAGGCATTAATGTAGCCCGAAGAACTATCGCCAAATATAGAGAAAGTATGAACATCCCTCCTTCCAATGAACGTAAACGCCTCAATTGAGCCCACACCATACACAGGTTTAATAAAACCATATGAATATCAGTGACATTCTCACTCCAAAACGCACGCTCTCTGATTTAGCGTGCGCTAGCAAAAAACGCACCCTAGAGTCGATAAGCCAGTGGCTAAGCGACCAAATGAGCGATTTTGATAGCAAAGAACTATTTAATGCGCTAATCACCCGCGAAAAATTGGGTAGCACCGGATTTGGTGATGGCATCGCAATACCTCATTGCCGCTTAGCCAGTTGCACCCATGTCACTGGTGCGTTAGTCAGGTTAACTAACGCCGTAGATTTTGATGCCATAGACCAGCAGCCGGTAGATTTATTGTTTGTGCTTTTAGTGCCTCTTGAAGCCACCGACGAGCACCTACAAATTTTAGCCACCTTAGCAGGATGCTTTGGCCAAGCTGAATTTCGAGAGAGCATCAGACAGGCACCTGACGCAGATGCTATGTACAAAATTGCTATCGCATAAATGCCTCAAAAAGGGTATGCTCTAGGGCTAATCTTGAAAAGCTTGAGACATGCTTTTAAGTTGCTGTAACACTATTTTGTAGAGCTATTCTCGTAAGGTTTTGTGTATGATCAACCAAAAAATCACCATCATCAACAAACTTGGTTTGCACGCTCGTGCTGCGGCTAAACTTGTCGGTGTTACTGGTCGCTATGGTTGTAGTATAGAAATTGGCACTGAAGGCAAAATGGTCGACGCAAAAAGTATCATGTCAGTGATGTTGCTAGCCGCTTCAAAAGGCACAATTTTAGACCTTAAAGTCAGTGGGGATGGTGCACAACAGGCCGTTGACGACATACTACACCTAGTCAACAATTTCTTTGACGAAGGCGAATAAGGCTGTAACTTCATGGAAACCCGCCTTCAAGAACTTAATGACGCCCTGGACAGTGGTGCTTTTATTCAAGCGCGCCACATGCTTAACCACACCCTAAAACCTGCTCATACAGCACATTTACTTGAATCCTCACCTCCTAGAGAGCGTGAACTACTTTGGAATTTGGTCAATCCAGAGTTAGAAGGTGAAGTCCTTCAGCATTTAAGTGACGAAATTCAAGCTGAATTCGTTAATCAAATGAACACTGAAGAGCTTCTTCAGGCCACAGAAAATTTAGATACTGATGATTTTGCTGATATCTTGCAACAGCTGCCAAAAAAGGTAATGCAAGAAGTGCTCAACAGCTTGGGATTGCAAGATCGTGAACGCTTAGAACAAGTGTTGTCTTACCCAGAAGACACTGCTGGCGGTCTTATGAACACCGACGTAGTGAGCATCCGTCCTGACCTTACTATAGATGCTGTTCTGCGTTATTTACGCCGTCATGACAGCCTGCCAGAAATGACTGATAACCTTTTTGTTGTCACACGCAAAGACCGATATATTGGCTTACTGCCAGTGACCAGCTTATTAGTAAGTGATCCGAATACACTTATTTCAGATATCATGGACACAGAGCGTGAAGCAATACCTGCACATTTAGATGAAACAGATGTCGCTAACTTATTTGAACGTAACGATTGGGTCTCTGCACCTGTGGTTAACCAAGATGGTCTCTTGGTAGGCCGGATCACAATCGATGATGTGGTAGATTTGATTAGAGAAGAAGTTGACCACTCGCTCATGCGCATGGCCGGCTTAGACGAGGACGAAGATACCTTTGCACCTGTAGTAAAAACAGCTCGGCGACGTGCTGTATGGCTTGGAATCAACTTACTCACTGCGCTTTTTGCTTCTATGATGATTGGTCTGTTTCAGCATACTATTGAACAAGTTGTGGCTCTTGCTATACTTATGCCCATTGTCGCCAGTATGGGTGGCATTGCAGGCAGCCAAGCATTAACACTAGTTATTCGAGGCCAAGCCCTGGGGCACGTTGAACGTAGTAATATTGGCTATTTACTACACAGAGAAATTATCGTTGGAGCTATCAATGGCTTACTTTGGGCGACCGTAGTGGCAAGTATAGCCAGCTGGTGGTTCTCAGATTTAACCATTGGTTTTATTATCGCCACAGCTATGGTGATCAATCTGATTGTAGCCGCTATTTTTGGCACTTCCCTTCCCGTTATCCTTAAAGCAATGAACATTGATCCTGCTTTAGCTGGAGGCGTGATTTTAACAACCATAACCGATGTGGTCGGATTTTGTGCCTTTTTAGGCCTAGCCACATTATTTTACGCGTAAGGAAATTTAATATGGGCAAAGTTAAAGCCCGCAAGGCCGCTGCAGAGCTTGAAGCATTACAACAAAACCTGCCAGCTGAAGAAGAATTAAGTCGCACCCAAATAAAGCGTGCAATGGAAGCATTGCAGACTTTAGGTGGTAAATTGCTCGACCTTAAACCTGCCGAATTAGCGCGCATTCCAATGAGTGACACGCTAAAAACAGCCATTGATGAGTCACGTCGTATTGCACAAAATGAGGCCAAACGTCGTCATTTACAATATATAGGTAAAGTAATGCGCGACGAGGATTCAGAAGCGATTGCCAAAGCCTTAGCTGTGCACGATTCTGGCTCCGATGAGCACAGGCGTGCTTTTCATCAAATAGAAACTTGGAGGGACGGATTAATTTCCAACAATCCAGAGACTCTTAACGACATTGTAGCGCTCCATGAAGAAGCTGATCGTCAACATATATCTCATTTAGTGAAGCAGGCACAGAGCCTAAATCAAGATGCTAAAGCAAAAACTGCTTCTAAAAAGTTATTCAAATACCTGCGTGTATTGGCCGACCTTTAGGCCAATTGGCTACGCAGCGCATCAATAGTGTCAGGTATAACATAACCTGAGTACTCAAACTTACTGCGTAAATATAGGTTTTTTCTTAACGGACTATGCTTTGGTAAATGCAAAAAGTATAGCGCGCTTTGAGCAAGCTCTGGCGTTATATCCATCTGCCTAGCCCACTGATCAATTAAGGCAAATAAATTATCATTGTTAGGTGCAGACAAAGCAGAAGTTTTGACTTGGTCTAAATTTTCTCCAGCCAATACTCGCTGGCATAAGGTTTTATAGTGTTGGTTAAAACGGCCTTGAGTAGCTTGTCTGGGTAGGCTTTTTAATTCAAACCAACCTGTTGCCCTACCAGCATGGTAGACCGCAGCATGACTCCACGGATGATGGCTTGGAGCAGTTGCATGACGACAAGCTTCGGCATAGGCTTGCTCTTTTGGTGCCAAACCAAAACTTTCTTGACACTGATCCATAAGTTGTAAAAACTCAGCAATTGACGGCATCCAACTATACTGACGCTTGGCCTGTTCAATCGCCAATACTAATACATCTTCTTCATAGCCAGCCAAACTCAGCGCCCATTCTCGCTTAGCTATAATAATTTCTTTGTCATCGTCAAAAGCGCTTTTAAACTTATGACCATAGATCGTCATAAATCGGGCAAAGAGCATGTTCACCAAAGACTTTATCTTATGGTCAATAGACGCATGTGCTGCAACAACAGTTTTACCAGTCGGTATTATTGATGTCCAGGACGTTTGCTGTGATGTTACGTCGGCGCTGCTTAGCAGCGTATCTAGCTTCTTCATTGGATGAATTAGTCTGTTGTTGGGTTTGTCTTTGGGCACGGGCTTGAGCTGTTTGCTGGTGAACCTGTTCTTTTTTGACCCATTTTAAAAACTTTTGGTCCCAGCCACCTGGAGTTTCACGGCGGCCTTTGTCCATATAATACACCACAAACTCATCTTTAATGCCAAGTGCAAAAGCTTCGCTTATTTGGTGCTGCTGCGCTAAAACTTTAATAATATTAGCAGAAATTTTCCATTCTAAATCCATATGGCACAAGTGCTGGTGTTGAGCCTCTTTGGCGGCAAACAATCGGCTTAATTCATCACCTTCACCTACATCTCTGCGCCAACCTCCAAAGCCACCCATAGAAGGCTTTGGAGACTCCACTAAAGGTATTATCTCAACTTCAGTCGGGCCATTGCTTTGGTTATGGTCGTGGTTACCGCCTTGGGTATTAGAATGCAAAGGTAATGGCTGATCTTTTAGAAGGTGCAATTCAATCCGCACTCTGCCCTCACCAGCTGGAGCAACTTGCAATAGACCTAATGATGAAAGCTCAGATAAAAGCTGGCCTTGATGCTGACGTGTGAAACATATAGCTCTGCCATACAGGCGTTGCTCTTCGATCACCACTTGTCCGTTCCATGCACCTACCAATTCAGACACCACAGCTAACATCACAGCCTGCTCTAGGCCATACTGCTTAGCTAAATATGGAGCAATAGATAAATTGGGGGCCAACAAAGACATAACTAAAAACAACCGTAAACTGAATAATAAACCTATTCTACCCTAACTTCTCCTATGCTAACATCAACTATGCTAGTACAAGACTAATATAAATCATGCTTCAAAAAAACTTCATAGATCACATGATGGACCATCAATCCATTCGTAAATTCACAGACCAAACTGTCTCTCAAGAGATCATTAATACATGCATAAAAGCAGGCCAAGCTGCTGCCAGCTCAAGCTTTGTGCAGGTGACTAGTGTGATTCAGGTCAACTCCAAAAAAAGTCGCACTGCCTTAGCCATTGCCGCAGGCGGCCAGTCTTACGTAGAAAGCGCCGCTGTTTTTTTAGTCTTTTGTGCAGATCTGCAGCGTAATCAACAAATATGCCTGCACCTGCAACATCAGATGCCTACTGGTTTTACAGAGCAAACGCTTATTGCCAGTGTAGATACCGCGCTATTTGCACAAAATGTGTTGCTCGCAGCCCAAAGCCTAGGTTTAGGTGGGGTTTTTATTGGTGGTTTGCGTAACCAACCAGCAGCTGTGACTAAGCTATTAAAATTACCTGAACAGGTATTCCCAATATTTGGCCTTTGCCTAGGGTATCCTGATCAAAATCCTGGACAAAAACCGCGCCTACCTCTGTCTATGGTACTTCATCAAGAACATTACTCAAACGACAATTTGATTCACCTAAATGACTACGATCAGCAAATAAGTGAATATTATCAGCAGCGTAGCCAAGGAAAACTAAGCCTCAGCTTTAGTGAACATATCATTAAAACTGTGGTGAAAGAAGCTAGACCCCATATGCTTCCTTACCTTCACACCCAAGGTTTTAGTACCCGCTAAGCGCGGGTTACGCAATTTATATGATGTCATATCAACTGATCTGACGGGCCTGAATAATATCGTACCATTGTGCAGGCCCAGTTTTATGTACCGAAGTACCTCCTGAATCAACGGCCACTGTTACTGGCATATCTTGCACGTCAAACTCATAGATTGCTTCCATACCTAGTTCTGCAAAAGCCACAACTTCAGCGCTTTTAATAGCCTTTGATACTAAATAAGCAGCGCCACCTACCGCCATTAAGTACACTGCTTTATGCGCCTTAATCGCATCAATGGCCAGCTGACCACGTTCGGCTTTACCAATCATGCCTAACAAGCCTGTTTTTTCTAACATAGCTCCTGTGAATTTATCCATGCGGGTTGCTGTGGTTGGCCCTGCAGGACCAACGGCCTCATCTCTTACTGGGTCTACTGGCCCCACGTAATAAATAAATCGCCCTTTTAGATCAACAGGTAATGGTTCACCATTATCCATCATGTCTATCATTTTTTTATGCGCCGCATCTCTACCTGTCAACATTTTGCCTGAAAGCAACAAGGTTTCACCTGGCTGCCAAGTTAACACGTCAGCGGGTGTGATAGTGTCTAAGTTAACTTTGCGGGCACCAGCACCGGCATCCCATGCTATGTCAGGGTAGTCCGACAAACTGGGGGGAGTTTGCAGGCTAGGGCCACTGCCATCCAATACGAAATGAGCATGACGTGTAGCCGCACAATTTGGAATCATACACACAGGTAAAGAGGCTGCGTGGGTAGGATAATCCATCACCTTGATATCCAACACAGTGGTTAAGCCACCCAAACCCTGGGCACCAATACCTAGATTATTCACTGCATCAAACAATTCTAAACGTAGTTTTTCAGCAGTATTACTAGCACCACGAGCTTGGAGTTGCTGAATATCTACAGGATCCATTAATGACTTTTTTGCCATCAGTGCCGCTTTTTCTGCAGTACCACCTATGCCTATGCCCAGCATACCAGGAGGACACCAGCCAGCCCCCATTGTTGGCACAGTCTTTAACACCCAGTCCACGATACTGTCTGATGGATTCAGCATGGCCATTTTGCTTTTATTTTCAGAGCCACCACCTTTGGCAGCTACCTGAATATCGACCCGATCTCCTTTAACAATAGAGGTGTGTATCACAGCTGGGGTATTGTCTTTAGTGTTAGTTCTAGTGCCTGCAGGGTCAGCTAAAATAGATGCACGTAGTTTGTTATCTGGGTGTAGGTAGGCGCGCCTTACTCCTTCGTTTACCATGTCTTCTAAGCTAAGCTGCGCATCCCACTGCACGTCCATGCCTACTTCCACAAACACTGTCACAATACCCGTGTCCTGACACAAAGGGCGCTTACCTTGGGCACACATACGCGAGTTAATTAATATCTGTGCCATCGCATCTTTAGCTGCTTGAGACTCTTCTCGCAGATACGCTTCATGAACTGCGTGTATAAAATCTAATGGATGGTAGTAAGAAATAAACTGTAAAGCGTCTGCTACGCTATCAATTAAGTCGTCTTGGGCAATGATGGTCATGGTAGGGTCCTTATTTGGCCAAAATAGATAACCTATTGTAACCCGTTATAGTGTTCAACTCAGCTCTTAGTTCACATAGTCAGCTCCTAAGCGCAATTATGTGGGTTATACCCGCCATGAATACTAGTCGATAGTTTTTACAAACCATTGCATGCAATGCAGCCTTAGCTTTATGATTCAGTAAGTATTTAAATATCTTCACGTCAGATCATTGATTTATGAAAAAGCCTCATTATCCAGCACCTGTGACAGCACAAGAATTACACAATGTTCTAGATGCACAAACCCAAGCCTACTATACCCAAGGCATTCCAAGCTTAGAGCAACGCTTAAGTAACTTGGATACTTTGTTTGATATTCTAAAAAATAATCAACAGGCTATTGCACAGGCGATTTCAAATGACTTTGGCCATCGGGCCCATCAAGAAACCCAACTGGCCGAACTGTTTTTGTGTCTTGATGGTATTCGGTATGTACGTAAGCGTTTAAAGAAATGGATGCGCCCACAAAAACGTTCAGTGTCTATTTGGCTTTTGGGATCTAGTAATACAGTTATTCCACAACCTTTAGGTGTGGTGGGCATCGTAGTACCTTGGAACTATCCATTGTTTTTATGCATCAGCCCATTGATTTGTGCCCTTGCAGCAGGTAATCGTTGCATGATAAAAATGGCTGCAAATTCTAGCGGCCTAAGCCATTTACTACACACTTTATTTGCCGAAAAATTTCCCCAGGAAATGCTCACTATTGTGCAAGGTGCAAAAGGCTCAGATTTTTCATCTTTGCCTTTTGACCATTTGGTTTTTACAGGCTCTAGCAACACAGGCCGCCAAGTAATGCGCGCCGCAGCAGACAACTTAACCCCTGTGACCTTAGAGTTAGGTGGAAAATCTCCCACCATTATTGCACCAGACTATTCAATTGCTAAAGCAGCAAAACGATTGTTATTTGCAAAGTTTTTAAACGCTGGCCAAACCTGTGTAGCCCCAGATTATGTTTTTGTTCCTGAAGGTAAAGTAGATGAATTTATCACTGCAGCAAAAGCTATTGTGGCTGAGCGTTATCCAAATATAGAAAACAAAGACTATACCTCCATCATTGATGACACAGCTTACTTGCGGCTTAAAGGAACTCTTGCTGAGGCTCTTGGACAAGGCGCCATCGCCACAACTTTAGTGCCAAACAGCATCGCAAATGACATTACACGAAAGTTCCCCCCCACCCTACTCACTGGTGTCACAGACACCATGGGCGTGATGCAAGAAGAAATATTTGGCCCCATACTGCCTATCATGACCTATCACCACATAGACCAAGTATTAGAGTATATCCATCACAGAGATAGGCCATTAGCTTTATATTTATTTAGTGATGACAAAAAGACACAAGAAAAAGTGATTAGAAAAACAAGATCTGGTGGTGTGTGCCTGAACGACACCGCACTTCATGTGGGTCAGCAGGATATGCCCTTTGGGGGGGTTGGTGAAAGTGGCATGGGGCAATATCATGGTGTAGAAGGGTTTTTGACTATGAGTAAACTTAGGCCCATTTTTAAACAGGCGCGTTACCCATCTTTGTCTTTAATGTACCCACCTTACGGTAAAACATTCGATAAGATAATCAAGATAATGTTAAGGCTATAAACCTTTATCAAAGAGAGTTTTGATTACCATGAAAATAGCTCATCACAGCCTCTGGCAAACAGACACTAGGGAAAGTATTGTAGATAAACCACTTAGCAGCCATGAACACTGCGATCTTGTGGTCATAGGCGCCGGCTACAGTGGCCTAAGCGCTGCTCTTCATGCTGCACAACAAGGCATGAGCGTGCGAGTATTAGAAGCTAAGACAATAGGCTATGGCGGTTCAGGTCGAAATGTTGGTTTAGTAAATGCAGGTTTATGGACGCCTCCTGATGACGTGGAAAAAACCTTAGGTAAGGCCGCAGGAACTATTCTAAACAAAGCCCTCGCGAAAGCGCCAGAGCTTGTATTCTCGCTCATTAAAAAACATCAAATCAACTGTGATGGACTGCGCAACGGCACACTGCATTGCGCATCAGATAAGGCTGGATTAAAGCAGCTCAAAGCCCGCCTTACCCAACAAATAGCGCGCAATGCACCCGTAGAGTTATTAAGTTCTTTAGAGACTCGCCAGCGCACCGGCTCAACAAAATTCTTAGGTTCCCTGTTAGACCATAGGGCGGGCACAATACAACCATTAAACTATGCATTAGGCTTAGCAAAGGCAGCCACCAACGCTTCGGCCATCATCCACGCCCATTGCCCTGCCCTGACTTGCCAACATAATGGGCGCAGCTGGGTAGTTAATACTGCCTATGGCTGCATTAGCGCAGATAAGCTGATCCATGCTACTAACGCTTATGACTCCACTGACGTGTCTCATCAAACGTTCACTAAAGCGCATTACATTCAGTTTGCCACCCAACCTTTAACACAAACACAAAGAGCACTAATTTTACCAAACGGTGAAGGCTGTTGGGACACTAATCAAGTGATGTCATCGTTTAGAATGGATAACAACGCAAGGCTAATTATTGGAGGCTTGGGTTCATTAGATAATCGCGGAAAAAACACACAGATTAATTGGGCTTACCGAAAGCTCAATGCTTTATTCCCACACATTAAAAATGTTGATTTTGACTACATGTGGGATGGACAAATTGCCATGACATCAGACTATCTGCCAAAAATAACCAAAATTGGCACCCAAGGCATTCGTCTTTATGGCTACAGTGGTCGAGGTATTGGGCCTGGCACCCTATTTGGTAAAGCCGCTGCACAGTGGGCCTCTTCAGGAGAGGAAAGTGAACTCCCCGTGTGTGTTACAGCACCCATATTTGAAAAACATACCCAATTACGAGCCACTTATTTTGATATGGGAGCTACACTTAATCATTGGCTAAGCTGTAGGTTTTAAACTTCACTCAAGTGAATCTGAATTTCAATAAATACAAATATAGGTCGTGTATGAATACTGTCACTATTGCCCCCAAGGGCGACTTTATTAGTCTCACTATTATAGGCCACACTTCCCGTTTTCATGCGATATGGTTAAGAGATAATGCCTTAGACAAAGACACTAGAAGCAAGGGCAACGGACAACGCCTAATCGCTTTGCAAGATATACATAAAAGCACTTATGTAAGCCATGTGCAGCTGCATCCTCACTCACTAACAATTACCTTCATGCCAGAAAATAAACGCATAGATTATCCCTTAGGCTGGCTGCTGAACCATGCCTATGACAAGCCGTGCATACAAGGTAAAGGCTGGCACAAGCCCACACAAACCTTATGGAATAGTAGTTTGATGGGGAATCTACCTGAAGAAGATTTTGATAGGGTTTCTACCTCCACTCAAGCACTACACGCATGGCTTGGCAGCATTGCCCGTTTTGGCTTTGCCAAGCTTAATAATGGCCCAGTAAAAGCCATGGCACTAACCCAAGTAGTGGATTTATTTGGTCATCTACGCGAAACCAACTATGGAAAAATATTTGAAGTACAAGTAGAGGAAAAGCCCACCAACCTTGCCTTTACAGGCTTGGCCTTACAAGCCCATACAGACAACCCTTATCGTGACCCAGTGCCTACTATTCAAGTACTCTACTGCTTAGAAAGCTCAGCACCAGGGGGTGACAATGTTTTAGTAGACGGGTTTATGGCGGCCACCCAATTACAAAAAGAAGACCCCCACGGGTTTGATTTACTCAGCCGTTACTGCGCACGTTTTGAATATGCTGGCGAAGAAGATGTATGTTTGCAATCTAAACGTCCAATAATTGAGCTAACCCCAGATGGTCAGCTACAAGGCATCCGTTTTAATAATCGATCAGCTGCGCCCTTTACCGACATTCCGTTTGAGCATATGGCGCACTACTACGATGCTTACAGGCGCTTGGGTGAGATTATTAACGACCCTTTGTTAGAAGTAGGCTTTAGGCTTAACCCAGGTGATTGTTTTGTAATAGATAACACCCGTGTATTACATGCACGTAAGGCGTTTTCAGGATCTGGCACACGCTGGCTACAGGGCTGTTATGCCGATATGGACGGCTTACTCTCGCGCCTAGCCGTGCTTAATAAAATGTATAAAAACACCTTAAAGGATTAGGAGCGGACAATGGAAAGTGAGTTTAAAACAATTACATCTGACACTGTCGTTGATTACTTATCCCATATCTTTGAACACAGTGGCGCTCAAGAATACCTAGGTGAACCTGTCACTATGGCACAGCACATGTTGCAAGCAGCCTCACTGGCTCAGCACCAAGGTTGCTCAGATGAAGTCATCGCCGCAGCCCTTTTACATGACATTGGCCATTTCACTAATGACTTTGGCACTTTTTCTATGGAGGACACACACGATCTAAAGCATGAAAGTTATGGGAGCAAAGTGCTTGCACCATGGTTTCCAGAAATAGTTACCCAATGTGTGCGTTATCACGTAGCTGCAAAACGCTACCTTTGTGCTACAAGGTCAGCCTATTTTTCACAACTTAGTGCAGCTTCAGTGCATTCATTGGAACTACAAGGTGGGCCCATGAACACTGATGAAGTGGCAAGCTTTGAACTAAACCCTTACTTAGAAGATATTATACAAGTGCGCTTAGTGGATGATGCAGGCAAAGTAGCTGATATGAAAACATATCCCTTTGCCCACTTCAAAGCTCTACTGCAAACACTGGTGGATAACCACGCCAATCGTCATTAGTTTCGCACTAGCGCACTAATCTCATCCAAACTTGCAGGATCATCAATGGTAGAAGGCACTACATAGTCTTCACCATTAGCAATATTACGAATAATTTTACGCAAAATTTTACCTGAGCGGGTTTTGGGTAACCGCGACACTATGTGTGCACTCTTTAACACCGCGATAGGGCCTATAGTTTTACGTAGCATAGCTGCAATATCTTTGCCTAGCTGCACCTCATCAATTTGCGCTCCGTCTTTAAGCAATACCAAAGCCATGGGTAACTGACCCTTTAGCTCATCTTGCACACCTACTACAGCACATTCAGCCACCATGGTATGGGCGCCGACTACCTCTTCCATTTCTCCAGTCGATAATCGATGACCAGCAATGTTAATCACGTCATCCGTGCGGCCCATAATAAACACATACCCATCCTCATCACGATAACCCCCATCACCAGAGCTAAAAAAGCCTGGAAACTCTGTTAGATAGGAATCTTTAAGACGGTTTTCATCACCCCAAATACCTACCAAACAGCCTGGTGGCAAAGGTAATTTAAGTACGATGTTACCTTTTTGATTATTACCAAGCTCTTCGTATTCATCAGATAAAATGCGTAAATCATAACCTGCTATCACCACTGCAGAAGAGCCAGGTTTGGCTGGTAAGTTATCTAATCCAACCGGGTTAGCACAAATAGACCAGCCCGTTTCTGTTTGCCACCAATGATCTACCACAGGCCTGCCAATGGTCTCTAGGGCCCAATCATAGGTAGGTGGATCTAGGCGCTCACCCGCCATAAATACAGTTTCTAAGCTGCTAATGTCATATTTTTTAAGCAGCTGCCCTGTAGGGTCTTCTTTTTTAATAGCACGAAAAGCAGTAGGAGCAGAAAAAACAGCTTTGACTTTATACTCTTCTATCATGCGCCAAAAAGCTCCTGCATCAGGAGTCATTACAGGTTTTCCCTCATACAAAATAGAGGTACATCCTGCAAAAAGAGGGCCATAAACAATATAAGAGTGCCCTACCACCCAGCCCACATCAGAGGCAGCCCAAAATACATCGCCAGCCCGCATGTTATAAATGGCTTTCATACTGTAGTTCAGTGCCACAGCATGACCCCCATTATCACGCACTACACCCTTAGGTTTGCCTGTAGTGCCTGAGGTATAAAGAATATATAAAGGGTCTGTGGCCTTCACTGGCACAGCTTCCACAGGCTCAGCTTTTGCCATCAGCTCTAACCAATCATGATCTCTGCCTGCTTGTAATGTAGCCTGCAACTGTGGCCTTTGTAATATTATGACACTACTTACTTGATGCGTTGCTATCTCTAGGGCCTCATCAAGTAGAGGCTTATAAGCAATGACTTTAGCCACTTCAATGCCGCAAGATGCACTAATGATAGCAGTAGGTTTTGCATCATCAATACGCACAGCTAGCTCAGCTGCTGCAAAGCCACCAAATACCACCGAGTGCACCGCACCTATACGTGCACAAGCAAGCATGGCAATGGCCGCTTCCATCACCATAGGCATATATATCACTACGCGATCACCCTTAGCCACCCCTTGCTGGGTTAAGACACCACCAAAAAGAGCTACTTGCGCCAATAGCTGGCTATAGGTGAGGCTAGACTTACTACCCGTCACTGGAGAATCATAATGTATAGCAACTTGGTCACCACGGCCATTATTAACATGATGATCCAGTGCCATGTAGCTTGTGTTCATCACACCATCACCAAACCATCGTCCAGTAGCCAATTCGCTAGTATCCACTGCTTGAGTTGGCGTGTTAAACCAAGACAGACGTTGCGCCTGCTGCAGCCAAAAAGCTGCTGGATTGGTAAGGGCCTGTTTATACGAAGCGGCATAGGTCATAAGATCATACTCAGTCTGTCAAAAAAATTAGTGTGCCATCATAACCTAGGCACAAAGAAATTAAACTAAGACATTGGAGTAAGAGATTAAGACAGCAAGAGTTAGCTTTATGATTTACAGTGCTTTTCGATAAACTCTTCAGCACAGTTAAAAATGAGTGTTTTACGCTCTTCACTCATTCTTTCTAGGGTGCTACGCATAAAGGATAAACGTGGATTATTTTTAAGCATACCCATGTTGCGGCTTACAAAACGCCAATAGAGGCCATCTACTGTATGACACCACTCCCCTTTTTTATAATCACTCATCTTTAAGATGTAGTTAGAACCACAAATATAGGGTTTGGTGGCAAAAATGCCTCCATCTGCAAAGGTACCCATACCAAACACATTAGGCGTCATGACCCACTCAGATGAATCGACATACATTTCCATAAACCAACGATATACATTTTGCGGATGCACTTCGCACAAGGTCATCAAATTAGATATCACCATGAGTCGATTAATGTGATGCGTATATCCAAATTGGTTAGAAAAGTTGATGGCATCATCAAGGGGTGGGATACCAGTATCACCTAAGTACCAGCTGCTGTTAAGCGAATTAGAAAAGTTAAAGAAATTGCTTTGTATCTGAGTTTCACTATGGTTTTGATAGACCCCCCTGATAAACTCGCGCCAGCCAATGATTTGTCTCAAAAACCCTTCCACAGAATTGAGTGGAACCTGGTTTTTTTCGGTATAGCTAAGCACCTTATCAATGATATCGCGGGGTGTAATCAAACCTAAGTTTAATGAAGGGCTTAACGCACTATGGAACATAAAGGTGTCATTTTGCAATATGGCATCTTCATAGATACCAAAATTTTCAAACTTAATTGCTAAAAAGTAATCAATGTTTTTAAGTGCATCGCTGCGCGTAAGAGGCATCCAAACATCTTCTAATTCACCTGGATGATGTGCAAACTTAGCTTTAATTATCGGTTTTAGTAGCTCAATATAAGTCGATTTAGAGGGTGTATAAAGCTCTGGTAAAGCGAGACCTTTGGGGATTTTTTTTCGATTATCTTCATCAAAAGACCACTGACCTCCTAATGGCTTTTGATGTTCATCCATTAACAAGCCTAACTTTTTGCGAACACCCTTATAAAAATTACCCATGCGCAGCACTTTAAAGGATTGGTTAAGTTCTAAAAACTCGTCCCGTGTTAATAAAAACATCGGCGACGGCAATATTTCAAGGGGCATATTATTTTGAGCAGCAAAAGTCTTGAGCCTCAGTTCAAAGGCTTTATCTTCAATTTCAAACACCACTAGGGACGTGACATTGCGCTTGGCTATGCATGTTAATAGTTTTTGCTCGTAAGGTATGTCAAATTCTGGTTGCTCTATACCCGCATAATCAACACTGAAATCATCGTCTAAAAGCTCATCTCGCTTTTCTCGCATCGATGCCAAAAACATCAGTATCTTTAACTTGTGGTGACGCTCATAAGTGCATAGCCCAAGATCTTCAGCCATAAAAATAGCGCCAGCATTAGCTACACGAATGTCTTGCAAAGGGAATAGCTGATTGCCTAACAAAATAAGTAATCGAGTATTTTTCATAGGGTTACCAAAGTAAAACACTTGCAGTGTTAATCATGACACTAAAAAGAACTATTTTGGCCATAAATAGATTGCGATGCAACGTGTATTAGGATTAACTTGTCGTGTATTTGTGCAAAAAATTACGCGCTACTAAACGTTTGATAACTCCTCCTAAAGAAGCTTAGTAAACAGGAATTACACCCATGATTGATGACAAAATACGCTACCTCAACAAAGATGCGGCCGACCTTGCTCTAACCAATCCCATTGCTGAAGCGACCGTACGCAAAGCGCGCCAGTATCGCCTTGAGCGCACTCGTAAGATACTCAAAGACAACGACATTGCAGCAATTTTGCTATATGACCCTTGTAACATTCGCTACGCCACCGACACCTCCAACATGCAGCTGTGGACCATGCACAACCCATCACGCTACGCATTAATTTTTGCCGATGGCCCCGCGCTCTTATTTGACTACCACAACTGCGCTCATTTGCACGATGAAAAGCGCTTACCCAATGGCGAACTCACTGTGGATGAAATTCGCCCAGCCATTGCTTGGGCTTATTTTGCTGCAGGCGAGCGCGCGCCTGAACAGGCCATCCGCTGGGGAGCTGACATTGCCTCCTTAATGAAACAATATGGCGGTGGTAATAAACGCTTAGCGGTGGATATTTGCGAACAATTAGGCATGGCTCAATTACACCATCATGGTATAGAGACACTCTATGGTATGAAATATATGGAACATGCTAGAGGCATTAAATCAGCCGAAGAATTACAAATGATGCAATGGACCATCGCCGTTTGCCAAAAAGGCATGGAGCGAATGTGGGATCACTGTGAACCTGGCATTAGTGAAAATGAACTGTGGGCTCACCTGCACTTTGAGAACATTCGTAATGGCGGTGAGTGGATCGAAACGCGTATTTTAAGCTCAGGTGAACGCACTAACCCGTGGATGCGAGAAAGCTCAGACGCCATTATTCAAAAAGGAGACATTGTTTCTTTTGATACGGATCTTATTGGCCCTTATGGCTATTGTGCCGATATTTCTCGAGCATGGATTGCAGGGCATGAAAAACCCACCAGCAAACAAACTGAAATTTATGACATCGCTATGGAGCACATCACCTATAACATGGGTCTACTCAAAGACGGGCTTGCTTTTAGAGACTTTGTTGACCAGTCGTGGAAACTACCCGCCCGGTTTGCTCCTAATCGATACTCATGCTCAGTACATGGCGTGGGTTTGGCCGATGAATACCCGTGCATTTACCATCCTCAAGATTATGAAAAAGTAGGCTACGACGGCCATTTTCATGAAAATATGGTGGTGTGTGTGGAATCTTACACTGGTGGCATTGGTGAAAAAGAAGGGGTAAAGCTGGAGCAACAAGTGCGTATCACCAAAACGGGGGTTGAGCTATTATCCGACTTTGCTATTGGGTCTTTTAACTAATCAAAATAGGCCAATACTTCATTTAAAGATACTCAAGAGACACCCCATGCCCGATCTTTGTTTTATGCCAGCCCACCAATTACAAAGCAAACTATTGGCCAAAGATATCAGTGCGCGTGAGCTACTGGAGACTTTCATTGCCCAAACCCAAAAACACAACCCCTCAATCAATGCGTTAGTCACTCTAAATTTAGAGTCCGCACGCCAACAAGCCATTGAGGCAGATCAACAATTAGCTCAACATGGAAAAGCAGTGGGGCCGCTGCACGGCCTGCCTATAGCTGTGAAGGATGTTTTTGCTACCCGCGGCCTGCGCACAACCCTAGGCAATGAGCATTTTGCCAAACATATCCCTACACAAGATGACTTAGTTGTGGCACGAGAAAAAGCAGCTGGAGCCATTATATTGGGTAAAAGTAACACGCCAGATTGTGCTTCTGGGGGTATTACTAATAACACTATTTTTGGCCTCACCCGTAACCCGTGGAATCTTGAAAAAACCACCAGCGGCAGCGGTGGTGGCGGTGTGGCCAGCCTTATGAGTGGCATGGTATGCATGGCTGATGGCAGTGATATTGGTGGCTCTTTACGCTCACCTGCAGCATGGAGTAATTGTGTGGGTTTTCGCCCAAGCTCCGGCCGTATACCAGGGCCTCCTGGCTCTCTAGCTGATGGCAACACTAGCACAGCTGGCGCTTTTACTCGCTGTGTTAAAGACACGGCTTTATTTATGCAAGCCTGTGATGGGCCTGACTTACGTTCAGCAACGCCTTACCCTGCGGGCCAGGAGATTACTGTAACAGCATTAGATAGGCTGCCATTGGGGGTAAAAGCAGCTTGGTCGGCAGATTTTGCTCAGCGTAATATGGAGCCAGAAATAAGCACCCAGTTTGAAGCACATAGCAGTTTATTCGAGGGCTGCGGATTAACTCTTTCCAGCACAGAGCTGAACCTAGGCAGCGAATATAGACAGCTCTACAGTGATTTTAACGCCTACAGCTACGTCAAAGGACTACCCACCCAAGTAGTGAACGACTGTTTACAGGGCAAGCCAGTAAAACCTAGTATTCAAACCAATGTTGATCACTATATGAGTATGAGTGCGAAACAAATTTTTAATATGTTTAGAGCTAGAGAAATACTGCGGGTTAACACTCAGGTATACATGCAAGACCATGCCGTTATCATCACCCCTGCACACAACTGCTTCGCTTACGGGGCCACAGATACGGTTGGGCAAGACTTGTGCGATTGGTCCGCTTTCTACCTTGCACCCCTGCTAGGCTTACCGTCAATTGTTGTGCCTTGTGGTTTCACTGAAGATGGCATGCCACACGGTGTCATGATCACTGGCCGCCGAGGAGAAGACTTGCTAGTGCTACAAATAGCTGCCGCGTTTGAGCGCAACACAGGCTACGGGCAACAGCGGCCTAAGTTACCGCTTGAGTAGGCTGCCGGCCGCTACACCGCCAATAATTAAAGCCGCTGCTACAGTGGCACGCAGGCTTACAACTTCCTGCAAAAATAAAGCGCCCAATATCAACGCAAAAACCGGCACCAACAACTGCGCTAGAGCGCCAACAGTGACATCTAACTGTGGTAAAACCCAGTACCATAAAGCGTAACCCAAACCCGACATTATAGCCCCAGACACCAGCGCTAACAGCACACCACTGAAGGTTATTAGAACACTATCACCGCTTATTAACAGGGCTAAGAGAGTAATAGGTAACACATAGATAAAATTCCACGTACTTGTGAGCAAAGGGTCACTTACCTTACGTCCTTCAAGCGAATAAAGCGCCCAGCCAAAAGCGGCCACTAGCATCAACAACACACCGTTGAAGGGTAAGTTAACCTCTTTATCTGGCAAAAACAGTACCACTAATCCTAGCAATGCAATGACCGCGCCCAACCATCGATAGGCAGATAGACGTTCGCCAGAAAAAGCTGCAGCAGCAAACATCACTACTTGCACCGTGCCAAATAAAATCAGGGCACCAAGGCCTGCGTCTAGATTCACATAGGCATAGGAAAAACCCACCATATATGAAGCAAGACCAACAACGCCTTTGAATTGTAAGGGTTTAGCTTTAGGAAGACTTTTGTTACGCCAAGCTAATAGTATGAACAGCGTTAACGCACCAAAAGCCACTCGCAAGGTAGCAAACTCTCCTGGTCCAATTAATTCATACTGTAAAGCACCACGATTGAGCAGTGAATTGGCAGCGAAAGCCAACAGTGTGACAAGAGTGAGTATAATAAGTCGCATAATTTTAGTTTAGTATAGGGCTTCCCCTAGTTACTCCCATTCCATTTGTTCATAAACACGTAAAGCATTCCCTGGAGCGATGCCTGCATAGTTGAGTAGGTCATCAAAGGCCGACTGATCGACCTTTCGAATGTCAGCCAAGTCACCGCCATTATCCAAAAACTCACCTACTCCTTGCCTTAAATGCACCAGATAGTTATATGTTTGCTCACTCAGTTTAGCTAATGTACTCACCAAACCATGGCCTGGGATTACTTTTTGCGCTGGTAATTGCGCCATGGCCTCAAAGACATCTACCCAAGACTGGCTATCAGACACTTCAATCACCCCTAGCATACGATCACCATAAGCAATGTCGCCAGTAAACAGGATTTTCAAAGCAGGAATAAATACCCAACTATCACCTGGCGTATGTGCTGCGCCTTGGTGATGAATAGTAATGCCTAAGCCTGCATGATTTAGCTCATAGGTTTGTTCAAAGGTTTCTGGCGCTGTAAGGATATCCAGATTATTCATTGGGTGTTGGCCTGTGGTGGCTATCAGACCTTGAATTTGATCACCAGCTCGTGCATTTTGATCTGCAACGGCTGCGTTACTTGCAATAATACGCGCGCCTTGTTTAGCAAAATAAGCATTGCCTAACCAACGGTGATCTTGTCCACCTGTGTTAATGACCACAGTAATAGGTAATGGCGTGATTTCTAATATTTTAGCTTCTATTGCTTTTGCCGCATGGGTGCCTGCACCGCTGTCGATTAAAAGCACCCCCGTATCACCCACAATAAAACCAAAGTTGGCGTTATTACCTAGGTTCTCAGCACTACGATTACCCGTCTCACCAATGATTGCATACACAGGCCCTTCGAGGTGTTCGGTGGTTAAACCTGTGTTTGCTGCAAGGGCCATTTGGCTCATCAAAGCTATTGACATACTCATAGTAAAAGCTAGCAAAACACACAATTTACGATAAAGATAATACATATGAGCAATCTCTTATATTTTATATTATCAACATCATACATTGAAACTAACACCGCTGACATACTGCAATGTGTGGCTGCCTACTTCTTACTTATAGCACCTTGCGACTATGTGGCTGCATAAAATCAATCACTGGGCCTGCGGGTATAATCAAGGTGGGGTTTATAGTTTCATGGCTACCGTAGTAATGTGCTTTGGTGTAGTCTATGAAGCAGGTTTCAGCAATACCTGGCACCTGATAAAGATCCCGTAAATAACCCCAAAGGTTGGGGTAATCCACAATACGGCGCAGGTTACATTTGAAATGGCCCACATACACTGCGTCAAAACGCACTAAGGTGGTGAATAAACGCCAATCTGCCTCAGTAATGCTATCTCCAGTAAGGTAACGCTGATTAGACAGTTTAGCTTCTAACTGGTCTAAGGCATCAAACACATCCGTCACTGCAGCCCTATATGCACTTGTTGTGGTGGCAAAGCCTGCTCTATAAACACCATTGTTAATATTGGGATAAATAAATTCATTTAGCTCATCAATTTGAGCCAGTAAATCAACAGGGCAAAAATTACCCTCTGTCGCGCCTATGTCATCAAATGCGCTGTTAAACATGCGGATGATTTCAGGGGATTCATTACTCACAATAGTATTCGTGTGTTTATCCCATATCACAGGCACCGTTACCCGCCCAGTATAGTCTGGCATAGCGGCTGTATAGACTTGATGCATTCTAGTGGCGTTATGAATAGGGTCTCCCACAACCTGATCACCTGGCTCAAATGTCCAGCCTTCATCACCCATATATGAATTAACCACAGAAATAGAAATCATCTCTTCCAGGCCTTTAAGCTTGCGATAAATCATAGTGCGATGGGCCCAAGGGCAAGCCAGTGACACATACAGGTGATAGCGGCCTGCTTCGGCTTTAAAACCACCTACACCAGAAGGCCCAGCACTGCCATCTGCAGTAATCCAGTTGCGAAAACTTGGCGCTTTACGCTCAAAACGTCCCCCTGTTGATTTTGTGTCATACCAGTCTGAATGCCATGTACCGTCAATGAGTAATCCCATTACTTGCTCCTAAAATCGGTTATTTCTATAGTCGTTAAATGCCTGCATTACTTGCTCTTTAGTGTTCATAACAAATGGTCCACCTCTAGCAACAGGTTCGTTTATTGGGGTGGCTGCAACCAGTAAAAACTGAGCCTTAGTTTCACAAGCGGTGATGGTCACGCTAGTACCCTCACCTAATATGCCAAGCTGCCTAGTGCATAAAACCTGCTCATCACCTACTAACACGTCCCCACTTATGGCATAAATAAAAGCACTGTCACCTGCTTTAATGGCTTGGGTAAAGGTGCCACCTGCTGGCAAATTTACATCCATAAAAATGGGCTTAATATCTTCCCGTGTCACAGGCCCTACAGTACCCTCATTGGTATGGCCGGCAACCACTCTCACTTGGCCACCATCTTCGCGCATTTGCAAGGCTAGGTCATTTGCAACAAATTCTTGATAGGCTGGTTCACACATTTTGTCTTTGCTAGGCAAATTTACCCATAATTGAAAACCTTTGAGCAGGCCACTTTCTTGCTCTGGCATTTCTGAGTGCACAATCCCCTTGCCTGCCCTCATCCACTGCACACCATGAGCTGCAATAACGCCTTCATTACCCATGCTGTCTTTATGGCGCATGCGCCCCGCTAACATATAAGTAACCGTTTCAAAGCCTCGGTGTGGGTGGTCAGGAAAGCCACCAATATAGTCTTGTGGTTGATCACTTTCAAAACAATCCAACATTAAAAAAGGATCCAGCATATCCAAATGTGGTGTGCCAATAATGCGGGTCATCTTAACCCCGTCACCATCTGAAGCAGGCATACCTGGGGTGCTATAAACGATCTGCCTTGAAGGCTGCGCATTGTGTTGGGTGTTTGTCATAGCTGGTCCTTAAGGTGGGTAATGTTAGTTAATAACTTTTTTTATCTTTAATATTGGATAGTTTAGCATGTTGACTAAATACGGAAAAACCCAAACAATAAGAAAACATTGTTCATAAAAAGAGAACTATACATGGGTCAGCTAGAAGATATGCACATGTTTGTGCGGATAGTGGAAGCCGGCAGTATCACGCAAGCTGCAAGCCAGCTAAACCTTGCAAAATCTGCCGTAAGCAAACGCTTGGGCGACCTAGAAAAACGCTTAGGCACCAAACTCATCAATCGCACTACTCGCACTTCCAGCCTATCTGAGGCAGGCAATCAGTATTACCAAAGAGTGAAGCTATTACTGGGGGAAGTGGATTCTTTAAATGGAGAAATAACCCAAAAAAACCAGGTATTATCTGGGGTCTTAAAATTAGCAGTGCCTTTGTCTTTTGGCATTAGCCACCTTACCCCTGCTATTGAATTTTTCATGCGTTTACACCCTGAACTAAATATTGAGATGGATTTTTCAGATGGCAAAGTGGATATTATAGGCGGCGGTTACGATTTGGCATTTCGTATTGGTACCTTGCCAGATTCTAGCCTAAAGGCGCGTAAAATAACGCCCATTAGACACACTATCTGCGCCAGCCCAGACTACCTTGAACGCTGCGGCTCACCTATTTTGCCCCAGGACTTAAGCTCACATAAAGTACTCAAGTATGGCCATTGGCCATTGGCAGGCATCGCTTTATCAGATACAAAAGGAAAACAGCATTTAGTCAATGTAGATGATTACTTTACTGCCAACAACGGCGACGCCATCATACAAATTGCAGTAGCTGGACACGGCATTGTAATATTACCCACCTTTATTAGCTGGGACGCACTCACTAAGGGTGACCTAGTGCCCATACTAGAAGACTATTCATTGCCTACCATGCATGCATATGCCGTCTACCCTTCCACAAGCTACCTACCTGGTAAAGTAAGAAGTTTGATCGATTTTCTCACGCATCGTTTTGGTGACACCCCTTATTGGGATAAATGATAGTTTATGTTTTAGCGCTAGATCGTTGCAACGTAAGCAAACCCACACCCAAGATAATCACCCCGCCGCCTATAAGCATGCGTTGGTTCACCACTTCTTCTAAGAATAACCAGCCACCCAAGATGGAAAACACTGGCAGCAAAAGTAAATAGGGTGCAGCTTTAGATGCGGGATATCGACCCAAAACATGGTACCAACAGGTATACCCAAGGGCAGTCATTACTATGCCTAAATAAGCCACAGCACCCCAAACG
>DKMQ01000048.1:89263-99458 GCA_002470565.1 Oceanospirillaceae bacterium UBA7410
CCTAAAGCCCACATAAAAGCCCCACCAATGGTTAAGCTAATACCCAGCCATTTATCCACTAAGTTTGGCGCCCCCGTAAGGATATACATACCTACAAACGCAACAGCCAGACCCACAAGCTGGCGCATGCTAAGTTTATCGCCAAGCCAAAGCGCACTAATGAGTAATAAGAAAGGTGTTTCAATCTGCACAATTAAGGCGGTTGTGCTGGCGTCCAAGAGTTTTAAGCCGTTGTAAGACAACCCATATTGTATGGTAGAGCCTATTAATGCGACCAAAGCTAAAGATTTGCGCATGCCTTTGGGTACAGGCACAAACCACACTAAAAGCAATGCCGTGACAGAAAAGCGCAAAGCCATAAGTAATATAGGAGGGAACTGATCTACAGCAGGCTTGGCAATGACCAAACCCATACCCCAAATAAGGGGCACCATAAGGGCGATTAACACATCAGATAATTTCATAAATTAGACCCTCACTTTGTAGCTGATCTAGATACTACAAGGCCTATTGAAGCTGTGCTAATAAATACGCGTCAAGAGCTTACTAAAAAGCTACCCAACGCTTTACTATTACTTTTACCAGTCTATTGTTTGGCCATTCCAATCCACATAAGACAGTAAACCATCTGGCTCCACATCACTCATGATGTTAGATAGTTGTGACGCTACAAATTCTGGAGTGAATAATTTACCACTAGGCACCGACGCTTGAAAAGGCTTAGATAAGCCTGTGTCTGTAGTGCCTGGATGAAAAGCCATCAACTTAACGTTTTTAGCTCGTCTGGCGTATTCAATGGCCATGTTTTTCAGCACCATATTCAACGCAGCCTTAGAGGCACGGTAAGCATGCCAGCCGCCCATACGGTTGTCACCTATGCTACCAACTCGAGCGCTCAAAGTGGCTACCACACATGGAGTGGAGCCTTTGAGCACTTTAAAAAGAAGCTTTAACCAAAGTGTAGGCACTACCGTATTACTTTGAAAGACCTCATGCAAAGCATCAGCATTGATATCTTCAAGGCGTTTTTCAGGCCAAAGCGTATCTGAATGCAGTAAGCCATGGCAAACACACACGCGGCTAAACTGCCCTTGGTAAGGTGTAAGCTGATCTGCTACTTGTGCCATAGAGACTTCATTGTATGTGCATGTAATCCAAACCAGCTTACTTTTAAGACCTTCTGGCATCGCCGAAAAATCAGGTCGAACTTGGCTACTCACTGCAAATACATTGGTAATGGTAGGGTCGGCTAAAAACTGAGCTACTAAGGCAGCGCCCAAACCACCGCTGGCGCCCAAGATTAATGCGTGATGATTGTCTTGCATAATCACTTCACATCCTCTTTTGTCGCACATGGTTCACAACGGCCTTTACCTGTGACAAGGGCAGATATACGGTGGCGATAACGGGCAAAAAACCGGTAGCCAAGCTGCGCTAATTGCTTAAATACTGGCCAGCGTAAAATTGCTACCCAATGGCCCTTTCCCACCAAGGCCCACGAGTGATAGGTGACATCTAAACCATAAATAATACTGCCATCGCTCCACTGCCCATGCAAAACTAGATCAGCTTTTTTAACATCTATATGGGGGAAACGTTCGGTAAACAAAGGCGCATAAATATCTTCAAAGGCTATTTTTTTGTCACGATCCAGCTTTTCAAGGTGTCTAATTTCGGACGCACATAAAGGACAACCGCCATCAAAAAACATTGTTAATTGTGTCATGTTAAAATTCCAACAAAATAATCATTAATAGGTGCAATGCCAAAACCACAAAACTTAGCCGCTGCCGCATCAGCCAATAGGCGCTTTTAATTTCGCTTTTTACCTCATTATGGCTCCACTCCACCCATAATAAGCTTACATATCCAAACATTAATACAAGCAGGCAAATCACAAGCATTTGCGGTAAAACAATGCCAAGCAGCAATGCAAACCATGCAAGAAGTGCAAGTATGTTACTCATCAAAATAGCACCCAGTGCTGCATTATGACTCTTGAGACCCTGCCCATTTGCCCAAAGGGTACCCGACATAAAGCTTAAGATGATGGCGCTGTAAGTGGTGAAAAAATAAGCTACCAAAAAAGCAGGCAAAGGCCCCAATGGATAAACCAAAAGCAAACTAAAGCCAAACCAGCGCTCAACTAAAAGCAGACCAGCAGACATTATAAAAGGCAGTAATCCCGCGTAACCCAAGATATGTATGAGCTTGAGCATGGGCATTTTCAAAAGGTCTGTGTTACCAGCCATGCGCAGTCCCATAGGTATAAATCAGCACACTAAAAGACCATTAGACTACCTACTATCTTCATGATTCTCAAGCCATGAGGGTTAGCTAATTTAGTCTTTACGCTACGCCGACAAAAAGAATTTTTCTATTTTATTAGCAGCAACAAAGGTGCCCACTAAGGCACCTTTTTATTAGCGTTTAAACTAAAATGTAAGATGATATAACCCAAAACACCAGAAGCTACAGAGCCTATAATGATACCAAGACGCTCATCAAACAAAAGTGGGCCCATTTCTCCAAAGGCCAGTGAGCCTACAAATAAACTCATGGTAAAACCAATACCACAAAGAGCAGAGGTACCATACAAACTTAACCAGCTCATGCCCTTAGGCAACGCAGTGACCTTCAATCTAATACATAACCAACATAAACCGAATATACCCACTTGCTTACCCACAAATAGCCCAAGGCCAATGCCCATAGGTACGCTGTGCGTTAGCTGGTCTGCCGTGACGCCTTGAAGAGAAATGCCAGCATTGGCAAAAGCAAACACAGGCAACACAAAAAATGCCACAACTGTGTGTAGATCATGTTCCATGCTTTTAAGGGGTGAATAGTCTGGCTGCGTTTTAGAGCGCATGGGAATAAACATGGCTAACACAACACCTGCTAGGGTTGCGTGCACACCAGACTTCAACATGGCCACCCATAGGATCACACCAATTAAAATATACGGACTTTTTGAAGTAACATTACGCTTATTAAGATAAAACAAAATAGGCATACAAACAGCAGCCACTATTAAGGATATCGCAGATATTTTGGAGGTGTAGAAAAAGGCAATAATCAGTATTGCACCGATGTCATCAAAAATGGCTAACGAGGTTAGGAATATTTTAATAGATGCCGGTACACGCGAACCAAGCAATGCCAAAACACCTAAAGCAAAGGCAATATCTGTGGCAGCAGGTATAGCCCAACCTTCTACCCCCACAGGATCATTTATATTGAAGTAGAGGTATATAAGAGCAGGCACAAGCATTCCCCCTATAGCGCCGACGCCTGGCAATATAATATTTCTTTTATCTGACAATTCCCCTTCAAGCATCTCTCTCTTTAACTCAAGGCCTATCAAAAAGAAGAAAATAGCCATCAAACCATCATTAATCCAAAGAATTAACGGCTTGGCAATTTCAAGCGGCCCAACACGTATTTCACCAGGAATAGAAAGAAAAGATTGGTAAATCCCTTCAAAAGGAGAATTAGCTAATATCATGGCTAGCGCTGCCGCCATAATAAGCATCATACCACCGGCAGATTCAAGCTTGAAAAATGACAAGGTCGTGGAATTAGATTGATTATGCATAATTGCCTCTAGGGGTTAATGGATGCAGATAAGGATTTTTCGACCAAATGGACATATAGATTAATGCTTTTTGATTAATGTATTTACCACCAATAAGCTGTCCGTTAAAGACTCTTTCAAAGATGTGAAAACCCAATTAGTCAAGCTTAGGGTTTCTGTGTTGTCAGCAGCTATATTAGTGTCTAGCATGCCTTTTGACTCACGATCAAACAGTGCCATAAAATGCAATACAAAATTGGGTGCCTGCAACAGTTGTTGAGCAACGTATAACCCGATGTATCCTGAAACTCCTGTCACCAAAACAGTGAGTAGCATCTTATTTCCTTTAGATGATAATAATAGATGGCAATAATACACACTACTGCACAGATAAAAAACAGGTTGGGCTGTTTGATCAAATTGTTTACATTACATAAGTTGAGATGAAATTTTTCCAAGTAGCGATGAGGGCCAATCTAAATACACATATTGACGTATTCACAGTCGTCGTTGTAGGGGAAGAATCATAAGAAAACCAGTAAAACTATTAAGCTCATCCGTTGTTTAAAGCTAAAGCTGCTCTATTAAAAAGCCTTTTAAAGCGGCACAGATTCATTCTCAAGGACTTCTATTTCAGCTTGAACGACTAAACCTGATTGATTGATACTATCGGTAGTGGTAAAAATATCACCCCATGACGGCATTGAAAAAATAGCAACTTTCATATCAGGAAAATGATCAACTAGATTGATGTTAAAGGTTTGAGCGATAAGCTCAGGTGAGGCATATTTATTATAGGTAACAATAATATTGCCACAGATAATAGCAATAGCTTTAGTGCTTGGATTGTACCCTATCTGATAATAATTATTGGTAGTGCCTGACACTGACGCAGAAGCCGCCAAGGCAATTGACTCCTTATCAATGATAAATAGTTTGAACCCAGCCTTTTTGCCTTGCCATAGAGATGGGCCTAAATTACTAGAAGACACCCTAGGCGAGGTGACTGAGGTTAGGCTAGATACCCCCTTGGAAGACGAGCCAGAACCATTACCCATGTTTTGTTTAACCCCCAGACCACCAGAGATTAGTTGATATTGTTGATTATTACTTACAAAAGTCACGCCGCTTGCTTGAGCTTTTTGTTCAATTAACATGTTGATCGAAGCGGGGCTAGCACTTGGTTCTTTCACTGTAAAACCATTGGCGCAAGCTATCATAGGCAGAGTTAACATAGCTAAAATTGAAAATAGTTTCATATTTATTTACTCCTAGTGCCCAAACACTTTAATTTGCCAATCGTTAAGTTGCCCAGCATTGCCAACCAGCGGATCTACTACTTTTATAGTCCAATCGCCGTTACTTGGCTCTCCATAAAAAGCATTTGATAACATCACCATATCGGTTAAATCATTACTGGCACCAAACACGTTTAAAGGAGTCATAAGCACACTTTTGGTCATTGATGGTGAGGTGACTTCTATGGCCAAAACACCACTTGACTCGTGGGTGATATTTACCTGTAATTGGATGGACTCAATTGTTCTCTCTTCATTTACAGTGATAGTGTTTAAAAGGCCAGCTGCACTGTTGTTTGGTATAGTAAGATTAACGGCACCACTTTTGTTAACCGAAGTGCCAAAAGCACCCATGCTACCTGAAACATAGCTTTTAGCTGCTGCAACTGCGCTAGCTACGTCTACCCCACCAAAGCCATAGTAGTTATGAAATTTATACCCTGCCCCATTGGTTAGCCATCTTGGTTCTGATATATGATTAATACCATTTATCGACAGCACCGTATCCGCAATGGTTGAATCCACTTGCACAGCAGTACTAGCGAGTATGTGTTTAACGTCCCGCCAATTGAGCGTGTTGTTTGCCTCAAGCATGAGGGCCACAGCACCTGATAATATGGGTGCAGAGGAGGATGTGCCATTGAATGAAGACGTATAATTGCAGCTGAAATTTTCTGTATGTCCAACACCACCGCTCACTGTGTCAAACTCGTTTATTGCTCTACCACCAGTTCGCACATAGCCTTTGGAACAATTGGATTGGTCCGTAGTAATCATAGCTGGAGCGTGGCTCCCATACTCGCCGCCAGGTGCAGACACCCAGATTGACGAACCCGAAGATGAGTAACTACTTTTAACCCCATTGGCGTTGAGTGCACCCACGACAACATTGTAAGGAATGGTATTCCATGGGTCCATATTTGCATTTTGGCACGTTAACCCAGTATTTGCGCCATAGTCTGTATTACAGTTAATAAAGCGGTCTAAGACCCAAATCCCTCTATAACCATTGCCAGCAGATTTAACGTATATCGCACCTTTTCCACCGCGTAAGTGAGTAACACCGCTTAGATATTGGGCCTCAATATACCTATTCATATTGATGTCATAATCTACTTTAACCCCAAAGCTTTGATTAAAAATATCAACATCTGCGGAGTTCGCAAAGCCACCAAGAGCCCTCGCATAATTGCCTACAGTTTGGTTGCGCAGTATGTTAAATCCTTTTAAAGAAGCTTTTGGTGCCACGCCTCTACCACCTTTTCCGTTCCATCCTGTAGCTGCAATAAGACCAGCCACACTCGTACCATGATCACCAGTAGTAGCAGTGTTTGTAGGGTTCGTGTCGTTTGAAACAAAGTCCCAAGATCCATGAGTGACTACATTGGCAGCAAGGTCTTCATGCGCGATTTCTAAACCTGTATCAAGCACTGCAACATTCACATTAGCCCCTAAATAGCCTGCAGCGATAACACTGTCGACATTGATATCTTTACTAGGTATGCCTGTGGATCTACTAAAATTAGCTTGTCCAGAGTTATTAATGTGCCATTGATATGCATATAAAGGATCGGGAGCCTCCACCATTAGTAAAAATGTTTGGCTAGCTTCATTTATCCCGTCGCTTACTTTTAGTGTTAGCGACGCAGTGCCATAAAAAGAAGCTTCAGGGGTTAAAGTTAATGTAGAACCTAAAACACTCCCAGCAACTGTGCTTATTGGGCTGGAAGTCAGTGTGTAAGTTAGCCCCTGCCCTGCACTATTAATTGCACTAATGCTTACTGCTTTAGTGACGCCTTGACCGGTCACTTGATTGGCGATCGTCGATAGGGATGTATTCGAACTGGAGGTGGCAGTAGATTCGCCTCCACAGCTTATTATGACACTAAGCAAACCTGTTAATATAATAGCTTTCATCACAGTTTTCATAATAGGGCTCCCCTTTTACTTTGTGAATAAAGAAGATTTATTTACTCTAAAGTCACTCTCCCTTTAGGATAAATTTTTAGTAGCTGTGCTAGTTACAACTTTTCCATAGTGAACCGAAAATCTCACTATATTAAGTCTCATTTTATTAATTAAAACTAAACAAGGTATCACTTATATTCTTATTATATGATAAAAATGCTTATAGTCAATATCTAATACTTAATAATCTAAAATAAATATTAGTAAAATTTTATATATATATGATTTATATATTAAAAAATGCTAAAAATAACTTATTTAGAGAAGATTATTTTGGAAGCCAAAAGAAATAGGCCATAAAGGGTAGGTTTAAGAGGGTATAATTGATAAAGTGCTGTGTGCTTTTTGGCCAACCATCATGTAAAAAATCTTACTAGGTTTATTCCATTGTTTGTAGATAAAGGCTAGATTGCGCAAGACTTACTATATATGAGGTATTCAGTGAAAGTTTAGGTGAGGTATTTAATAATAGATTCAGTGATTTTTGACACGTAAATTGCGGGCATTGCAACATCAAAAATAAACGTTATCTTGACATTGACCGACTGCCCTGTGAGTATTTGATTCACTGTGGTGCCGATTAAATTTGGCTCTAATAGTAGGGATGAACAACATTCTCACCACCACTATTACACTGACTATATTCATATAAGTTGTTGAAGATATTTATCGTATAGGAATCATGGTATCAATTGAACACAAGGCGGCGACAAAATAAACAATCAACACTTCAACTTCTTCAAAATAGAGATTCAAAAATGATCAAAATGGATGAGCCGATTAACGTATTTGGTGAAAAGCTAACAACCTGTGGAGTAGACCCAATAACTGGATTCTACCGAGACGGAGCTTGTAATACCTGTAAAGATGACTTTGGTTCTCATACAGTTTGTATTGAAACTTCACAGGAATTTTTAGACTATTCAAAATCTAAGGGCAACGACTTGTCTACCCCTATGCCTGCATTTAACTTTCAAGGTTTAGTGCCTGGCGATAGTTGGTGTGTATGCGCTGGACGGTGGTTAGAGGCAGAAAAAAACGGCATGGCTCCACGACTGCACCTTCAAAGTACCCATATCAGGGCTTTAGAGATAGTCCCCATGATCCTACTTAAAAAATATGCAGTAGATTTAAACTAGCTGTAAGGCTCCCACATGCTCTCTAAGCATCCTGCTTTCACTGATCGCTACTGCGTTGCACTAAATATGAATCACACTTTATTTTTCTGTCTGTTGCTAGGGACCCTTGTTACTTGGCAGGGTGCGTTGGCAGCTGATACTGCAGTAAAGACCGGGATTATTGTTGAGGACGACTCTAATGGTGCTTGGTTTGATCGGTCATTAGAGGTTCGAGGTATTCAAATCGTAGTGGCTGGGGCTGTCGGTGGCCAAAAAGCTGTGCCTAACAAGTGGGTAGAAAAAACGGCTCAGACCATTAAGCTATTAATCGATAGTTCGGCACCCAATATTGAAAACGTTTTACAAAAACGTCTTGTAGCCACGTTAGCAGGGGCCGCCGGCACTGCGCACCAGGGCTATCAAACAGGCCAGCGTATCGGGTATGGCGGAGGCAACTCCTATCGTCCAAACCCATTACGTGATAATGGTATTCGGCATTACAAAGGGTTTGAGGCCTGGTTAGATCGTATGGTTCACAAAGATATGGTCTGGTATAAAAACGTAGACAGTTTACACACAGGTGATGATGACATTGTAGAACTGCTCGAACACTTAATGCATACCATTCACTCATTTGGCTTGCCTGGCGTAGTTGATGGTTCCTTAGATGCGCTATCTTGGGATCCAGAGCGCAGGAGAGATTACCATAAGCAAGAGCTTTGGCTGGCAATGAAAGAGGCGATTGATAATAGAGTATTCAATGTTTCTGATTATGGAAATGGTGATCCAAGAGGCCACATGAGTTCTGTCATGATGACCGAATATATGTATTTATTAAACTTCAGTATGTGGGAATTTGGTAAAGAATTTTGGGGCGATGGTGGGTCGTTAGCGCCAGAATGGTCGAACAAAGCAAGGACAGCAAAGGGGGTTCGTAAGCATAATGCACTTGGGTATAGATTGTTTATGACTTATTTTGACCCCGTTTTAAGTAAACCTGATATAAAAACTCTGCGGCGCATGTTCAAAGATCATGATAGAGGTGTATCAGGTTATGTGGCGGAGTAATTTTAACTTCATCGGTTATCGATAGTCACTTGCAGGGCTTGCGCACAGGAAATAAACGGGGCTTTGATACGCACCTACTTTTATATATGAAGTAAATTAAATTTATTTTTAAGGAGAGGATATTATGAAACATATTACCGTCTTAGTTATCGGCTTATTAATTTCTTACACAGCTTATGCGTCTAAAGACATAAAGGTTTACCCAAAAGAAAGTTGTCAAGAAATATATAAAGCGATTGGAACATTTCTTGTCCTTGCAGATGGAGAATGGAAAGAAGGAAATGGAGAAAATGCAATGTTTTATTCAACCGCATCAGCTAATTATGCAACTATTTATCAAGCAGTATGTAAAAAGTAAAATGGTGTATTTATATTGCTTGGCCACGAGGTTCTCCAGAGCTTCGTAGGTCACTCTCTTCGGAAAGGCTCCGAGTTGCTTTTGCATAGATTCACAGCGTATCCCATAGTAAGTCCCAATCCGTTGTCCTCGTCAGCTGCATACGCTTTTACAAAACACGTGATTGTTTTAGCAGTATCTGTCGTACCACTGCATAATTTGATAGCCTGTCCTGTAGTTAGGCCTAAACCTTCCCAAGCCAGCATTTAGCAGGTGGTAAGCGGTGGTGATTCAATATCAACAACATTCTCCTCAGCAGCAGCCACTCCACTACTGAAGAGCATTGAGAAAACTAGTGGCATTAATCGTTTATTCGTACGCATCTACATATCCTCTGGATAGGTCAATTTATACTCAACAGTCCGTATAGTTACTTTCTAGGCACGACGATGCTGCCCTTGATTGTTATTTTGCTTGTAACTTCTTTGCTACTAAAAAATAGCTAGAAGCTCCTTTATATATTTCTTCTGATGCTACAACCTGAAAGCCGTTAGCAATTAGTAAATCGTCTACTTCAGAGCTCGTTATCCTTCTCATAGGAATGGAAATTAATCCAATCTTACATAAGACCCTAACTAATTGAATTTGCAGATTAACTAACAACGACATCTTTTGCCGTAAGCAAGGTGTGACCGAAATAAATAAACCATCCGGATTTAACATTGCATTTATTCGTTGCGCAACATCCTGCGGACCAAAGCAGTTTTGATCCCAACGTTCGCAAAAATCAACGGCGGTTTGGTAATAAGCATGATCACGGTATTGGTCG
>DKMQ01000052.1:0-8910 GCA_002470565.1 Oceanospirillaceae bacterium UBA7410
TATGTCTTTTATTAGCCGCTTAAGCCCACGTCTGGTTAGACTGGTGTAATGTTTGCCTTCCCCAATGTCGCAGCTATCACCGTATAACATTAATAACTCTACTTGCAGGTGCTCCACAGAGCTGATCTGTTGAGAGATATTAGGCTGTAGTAAGTTGAGATCCATATTGTGCTCCTGGTTTTTGTACTTGCATGGCAACCATTAAACAACACAACAATGAGCAACTATGGAAGATTTCCTGAAGATATAAGGAACAGTGATGAAGAAGTGATGAAGATTAAAACTGAGTTGGCAATTTAATAGAAAAACAAACGCCAGAGCCATCTTTTAAGTTGGATACTTGGGCTGCGCCTTTGTGAAACTGGGCAATAGTTTGCACCACAAAGAGCCCAAGCCCAAAGTGTCCATCACCACCAGCTGAAGCTTGAGTGCGCAAGGTCACCATAGATTGAAATAGCTGATCAGCTTCGTCTAAATTGATTTGTTCTCCTTGGTTTTCAACATCTATAAACCAATCAAACTTATCTGCCCTTAAACGCACAATTATAGGGGTGCCTTGGCGTTGGAAATCTTTCGCATTATCTAGCAATTTATCTAGCGCCTGCTCTAAACGATAATCAACAGCCTGCACTAAGGCTGTGTTTTTGATACCTACATAATTAATGACTACCTTTTGCCCTGCCAGCTGATGTTGGTGCTGACAATATAGAGTAAGGAAATGATTTAAATCCAGAGGTTCTAGTTCATCATTAGTAAGGGCTTGTTCAAGGTTGGCAGCGGATGACAGCTTAGACAAAATCGACTCAATGCGATGCAGACCTCGCTTAGCGATATCAATATAGCCCTTAATTTCATCATCAAGTGGGTAATCAGATATATTTTCAAGCGATGTTGAGATGGCATTTAATGGGTTTTTAATTTCATGGCTTAGGGTGCGTGGCATGGTGGCCATAAACGACTGCTGCTCATGCAGTTTGGATACTACGTCTGAGAAACTTCGCGCTAAGTCACCAATAGAATCATCACGATCTACCTGACCTACCATTTTATTAGCGACCAAACGCCCTTCTTTATTTACCATGTTAGCTGTTTCTATACGCAACTTTCGCACTCGATAAGCCAAACGCCAAAACAAAAAGAACACAAAAGAAGAGATTAACAAAATGCCAATCACGCTAAACAACACGATGTTTTGCAAAGAGTTAAGCTGTAATTTGAGTATTTCATCGGTGGATTGTTTTACCAACACAATGCCAATCACAGACCCATCATCAGATAACACTGGCGCCGCAGTAACTAAAAACCCTCCTCCCGAAAATGAAGACCACCTTGCTTGAGCTAATTCGCCCTGTGCCGCTGCAACTAATATCTCCTCTTGTGTTTCTATCGCATCTCCTACTATACCGATACTCATCCGCAACAGCACTATCATGGCTTCATCTACAAGGCCTGTAACAGCGCCCCACAAGGTTGTTGGGATAGGTTGTCTATTGGCACGTGGCTTAGCCTTTGTTTGAGCTCTAAGCTGAAAATTGATGTCATACAAAGCAATATAACTGACAGATTTCGCCAACCGTTCTAACCGCTGATTAGCTTCTGAAGAGCTGGTATTGAGGGCATGAAAACCTTTTGATGTGCCCATTGATGACAACCCGCTGCCAGTGGTGCCATCAAATACAGAAAAGCGTAATTCCTGTTTTTGGCCTAGGTATGCTTTATCAATCTTAACCTCTATAGCATAACCCTTATTTGTAGGCATCATCACCGCTTCTATAGGGGCTTTGTTAAAGCGATCTATCGTATCACGCCGCCAGTTGGCTCCCACTCTAAATATAGCCACAAAACCACCTTGTTGAGGCACAAGCGCCACTCGTTCAATGCTTCCAGTACGATTAACCCATTCAAGCCTAACGTGGTCTCTTGAGTCAAATCCATTGATTGCACCCGTGTCATAATCTGGGTCAATATCTCGCACATCGATCAGCCCATATAAGCTATCGCTATGCTCTCCTACAGCAACAGAAAAACCAAATCCGTCAAATCTTACACGCTGAGGAAAGACAGTGGTTCGGTAACTTTGATCTTGCCAATCTTGCTTGGAACCATCTACTCTAATTGCCGTGGAAAGATAGGTTTTGGGCAGAGGAGCACCAGCGGCAAGGGATAAGCTAAGGCTTTTCTTTTGGTTATAAAAAGTGTTCGCCACAGAACGCCCAAACTGCTCTTGGGAAATGAGCTGTCCAGAGTCTAAAAACTGTTTGGCTTCACTGATAAATTGATATCCAAACCAAGGTACAGCGCCCATGATCATTAATAGACTAAGCACTTGGAAAGAGAATTTAAAGCGGCGTTTTCGTTTGCCTAATTCAGCCACGCATCAAACCTTCCACCGATAGCCAAGGCCATATTCGGAGGTGATGGAATTAAATTCAGGCACCACGACTTTAATTTTTTTCTTAAGGTTTTTGATGTGCGCACTGATGGTGTTTTTTTCAATAACACTAGAGTGTGTTACATGAGCAAAGCGATCATAACTAATCACGTTGCCAGGGTGTAATACTAAGGCATGTAACATATTAAACTCAGTCACTGTAAGGTTTAATACGGGCTTTCCCGCCCATGACACATGCCTTGAGTTAGTATTAAGTATTAACAGGCCTCTGGCCAATTCAGCATTGGCTTGACTAACTGGCTTTGATTGATTACTTGCCAACATCATCAATGTAGCGACCTTGGCCGCCAAAAACTCCATACTTATGGGTTTAGGCTGGTAATCCCAGGCTCCCATTTTTAAGCCCCAAACTTTATCAAACTCACCATCACGATCTGTTAAGAATAATACTGGCAGGCCTTCATGCACACGCACGGCTTCACTGTAAAGCTCAAACCCACCATCATAGTCACTACCTAATATAATATCTAAGATAAGTAGATCTGGCCTATAGCGGCTTAAATGGTCAAGTGCATCAGTTTTATTAGAAAAGGCATGCACTTTGTATAAGCGGCGAGTCAGTAATTTTTCATAGTTAGAGCGCTGATCATCGTCATCTTCTACAATGACTATGGTGCCATTTTTAACTGTGCTGGTTTTATTCATGTTTTTTCCAAATAAGCCCAAGCGTATCCGCTGTAAAAAGTCTTCTAAAATCTATAGTCAAAACTAACTTAACAGCTAAGGTACTACGCGCCAAGAGGGCTTGCACCATATGATGATTAATTCACTAAATCTTCATAGTTAATATGATAAAATTTTTAAACAAAAAAAAGACGCCCTACAAAGTAGACCGTCTTTTTTTAACAATAGTGGTGGGTGATGACGGGTTCGAACCGCCGACCCTCTGCGTGTAAAGCAGATGCTCTCCCAACTGAGCTAATCACCCACATAACTGGTAAGCTTTGGTGTTTGCCGCTGCTAAATCAGTGCGCACATTATAAGGTAATAGAGCCTTAGGTCAATGATTAAATAGAGCTAATTACCTAAAACCTGTAATGGCTGATAATTAGTTCATGGCAGGCTATAATAGTCAGTAAGTTTAAACATGTACGCATAAATCGTAACTCACTTATAATTTAAGCTACTCTTGTCTCCAATAGATAAAATACATAGGAATCTTTCATGGTCATCAAACCTCGCGTTCGCGGCTTTATGTGCATTACCTCCCACCCTGCTGGCTGCAAAGCTAACGTAGAAAGCCAAATTGACTATGTCACCCAAAAAGGCGCATTAAAGGACGGTCCAAAAAAGGTTCTCGTTATTGGCGCGTCTACTGGCTATGGCCTTGCTTCACGTATTACCGCAGCCTTTGCTAGTAACGCAGATACTCTTGGTTTGTTCTTTGAAAAAGAAGGCACTGAAAAAAAACCAGCTACTGCTGGCTGGTATAATTCTGCCGCTTTTCATACAGCCGCACAGAACAAAGGTTTATATGCAAAAAGTATAAATGGTGACGCTTTCTCTGACGAACTAAAACAACTCACCATAGACACGATCAAAGCAGATTTAGGCCAGGTAGATCTAGTCGTTTATAGCCTTGCATCACCCAGGCGCCAACACCCTAAAACGGGTGAAGTACATATGTCTACACTAAAACCTATTGGTAAAGACGTGGTGCAACAGGGTGTGGACACAGATAAAGGTATCATCAAAGAATTTGCTATAGGTGCAGCCAGTCAGGAAGAAATAGACAATACCGTTGCTGTAATGGGTGGCGAAGATTGGCAAATGTGGATAAGCGCTTTAAATGACGCGGGTGTTTTAGCCACAGGCGCTAAAACGACTGCATTCACTTATGTAGGTGAAAAAGTAACGCGCGACATATACTGGGACGGCACTATAGGCCAAGCTAAGAAAGATCTAGATCACAAAGCCATTGGTATTCGTGAACAGATGAGCGCCATTGATGGTGATGCTCGCGTATCTGTACTCAAAGCCGTAGTGACCCAGGCAAGTGCTGCCATTCCAGTGATGCCACTTTACCTAGGTTTGTTGTTTAAAGTTATGAAAGCAGAAAATACCCATGAAGGGTGTATCGAGCAGATTGACTTACTCTTTCGTGAAAGTTTGTATGGCACTAGCCCACGTCTAGATGAAGAAGGTCGCTTAAGAGCCGATTACAAAGAGCTTGCGCCCCATGTTCAAGGCGAAGTTGAAGCTTTATGGGCTAAAATCACTGATGAAAATTTATTTGAGATCAGTGACATGTCTGGCTATAAAGCAGAATTTTTACGCCTATTTGGGTTTGGCATTGATGGCGTAAACTATGATGCAGATGTAAACCCTGAAGTGGCTATCGCTGACCTTATTAGTGCATAACCTGTAAACAATAAAAAGGAGTGCGATGTAGCTGGTCGCAAAACCGTTATGACCAAACATCACTCCTCTTTTATTGCTAGAAATGTTCATTTATGCGCCTACATTGGCTTATTTTTAGCAGTTAGCTTAGTTAATGTATATACCTATCTTGTAGGTCAATTAGATGGATCTCTAGAATACACTTGGACAATCGTTGTTTTTGTGTCAACACTGTATATTGCACCCATAACAAAGTGGAAAGCTGTCGTTTTTTCATTGCTTATGTGCCATGTTTTTTGGCAATTACTACTCTACGCTGAGCAAGTAGAATGGCCTCTAATTCTCATAGAGCTTAGCGCTAGCCTTGTCATCGCATTTTACGCTAAATATTTTAATAGTAACTGGCAACCATCAGACTTCAACAGTAAGATGCTCACCTACCTACCTGGCATGATGCCGGCTTATTTGGTGTATATTGTCTGCGTTACTTTGCGCGACTGGGAATTACATAACCAAAGCTCTATTACGTTTGTGTTTGGGGTGAAATTTTTTTTGCAGCACGCACACTTATTGGAATTCACAATAGCTGTAAGTCTCACTTTTCTCATACTATATTGGTATAGACAGAAACTCATCTGGCCATCCAAGGTTCATTTTTTTTAGTCGCCTTTACTGCACATGTCGCCTGCCTTTACTTTTGGCCGCATAACTTAATTCCTCTTACGATCACCATGGTTGCTTCTATTTTTTATGTTGGCTTACAAGGGGTAGCTATACCAAGCTTGATATGCGCCCTTGCCATGCCATTTATATACGTAGAAAATCTCACATTGCTTGCGCAAGTTAGTCAACTAAACTACGCTTTTTTAATATTATTTTCTTGTGTCATTGGGTTAATGCTTGAGGGTTTTTTTGACGCTATTAAAAAGGGTGAGCCTTATCGTCTTGTGTTATCAAAGGTAAACCCTATTGGGTTAATTATTGGACCGTTAGAGGTTGATAATTTAAAATCACAATTGCAAGAAAAGAACCAGCAAATTAGCCAAGCATATGCGGCGCTAGAACAAACTAATGATAATTTAAAGACTCTGACCGAGTCATTGGAGAACCAAACACAAACTTACAAAAAAATGGCGGAGATAGATCAATTAACTGGGCTCAAATCACGGCACTACTTCTACAACTACTTAACAGACGGTTCTAGGAATCACTCCTACTGCCTAATATTGATTGATTTGGACAACTTTAAGAGTGTAAATGATATTTATGGCCACGACGCTGGCGATGAAATACTCAAAGCATGCGCTAGGGTATTGAGTGAAGTACCAACACATCATGGCTTTGCTGCGCGCGTGGGCGGCGAAGAATTCTGCATCGCGTTAGCAAACATAGATCTTAATAAAGGCCAAATAATTGCAGATGATTTAAGGCGTAGATTAGGCAACACTAGTATCATTAAAGCAGGCATATCTGTAAACCGTACAGCCAGCATAGGTGTAGCTGACCTCGCTAAGGATGCAGTGCTTAAGTATGTTATCAGCCTTGCAGACGAAGCTCTTTACGCATCAAAGTCCAAAGGAAAAAACACCACAACCTTGGTCGATGAAAAGTTCATTGTTGAGTCGAAAAATAACCAAAAAAATCTCACTTTTAACGATCTTTTAATTGGTTTATCAAATAATGAATTTCATCTATATATACAACCTATTTGCAGCAATAGTTCGGGTAAGGCCGTCGGTTTTGAAGGTTTAATGCGCTGGCATAGGTCAGATGGATTGATACTTTCCCCTGATCATTTTTTAGAATTGGCCATGTCTCCTGGGATATACCCAAAGTTTAAAGATGTATATATGGCTCAATTAATACCTATAATTACAGCATTAACCAAACTCAATCCCCAATACTACTTATCGTTTAATACAGAAGGCACTTTTATCCATTCTAGCCAAATGGTGAATCACTTTATCAGCCAAGTACAAGAAGCAAAAATCAAACCAAAAAGTTTGGTTTTAGAGCTTCCTGAAAAAGCGGCAATACTGAACACAAAAAAGGCACTTAGCAACATTAAATTATTGCAAAAAAGTGGCATTGGAATTGCTTTAGATGACTTCGGCATGGAACACTCAAATATGGACCGAATCCGAGATATTCCAGCAGACATTGTAAAAATAGATCGTAGTTTTATTTCGAAAATAGACAAAAATCCACGCAGCTTAGCTATTATTAAAGCATTAGTCACTATGGCTGAACAGCTCAACTTTCAAATCATTGCTGAGGGCATAGAAACACAAGCTCAAGCAACCATATTGGCAGAATCAGGCATTACTAGAGCGCAAGGTTACTTTTACGGGCGTCCCCAGCAAGTGAGTTATTGGCTTAAGCAAATAGACAACGACAAAATTTAGGCACAAAAAAACCGCATTAAGCGGCTTGATGTGTCCAACAATAGTAAAATGGCGGAACGGACGGGATTCGAACCCGCGACCCCCGGCGTGACAGGCCGGTATTCTAACCAGCTGAACTACCGCTCCGCATTATATTACTACTTCCAACGTACACTTGGTGGGTGATGACGGGTTCGAACCGCCGACCCTCTGCGTGTAAAGCAGATGCTCTCCCAACTGAGCTAATCACCCAACGTACTAGTGCTACTTATTCCCATTTAAAGCCAAGTTCAAGGGTGGCTTCAAGAAATAAATGGCGGAACGGACGGGATTCGAACCCGCGACCCCCGGCGTGACAGGCCGGTATTCTAACCAGCTGAACTACCGCTCCGCATTTCCTTATGGCTAACCGTGTTCGGCGTTGCCTTTAGGAGATGCGCATTTTAAAGATTTCCTCAGCCTTGTCAAACGTTTAGGCGAAAAAAAGTAATATTTCTTTATACTGGTTAAAAACCATACAATTTTATTAAAAAAACCACTCAAAAGACACATTACTTGGAACCTAACGACAGATGTAATAGTCTTATCATAAATGATTAGAATATATATTAGTTTATGCACCACTAGCACAATATTAAGGAACCTTTATGAAGTCAGTAATTTTTACCTTAGGTTTAAGTTTAAGTGTATTAATCAGTGGCTGTGCTGTCAGCCCACAGTCCATCGTCATTAACCCACAAGTTGCCGCCTCTGGGCCGGCCTACGGGCAAGGTAGAGCCTTGCTTATCAATGTCGATGATCGTCGCTCTAGCGCCGTTTTAGGCAGTCGTGGCGGTGTTTATGAAACCTCAAGCCTTATCACGATTTCTAATGATATAAATGGCGCTCTTTTGCTGGCCGCCCAAAGCGCTGCTGCACAATTAGGGTTTGACGGCACCAGTTCTGCAAAACCAGCAACACTTACCCTAGCCTTAGACGAGCTTATTTATGACACACAAACACAAAGCCTAATTAACACGGTTACTATCATCGCTAAAATAACCTTAACCACCACTATAGGCAGCAGCACCCACACTGGCCATTACCAAACCGAGCGCAGCCACAAACTACCCCAACTACCCGATGCTCAAAAAAATCAAGACATTATTAGTGAAGCTTTAAGCACCAGCTTGGAACGCGGTTTTAGCGATATAAGTCTTGCTAATTTTTTAGCTAAAAACTAGTCTTGCTTAAAGTCTATGGCTACTGAATTAATACAGTAGCGTAGGCCTGTTTCTGGAGGCCCATCTGGAAAAACATGGCCCAAGTGAGCGCCACAATCGTCGCACATGACTTCTGTGCGTCTCATCCCTGTACTTATGTCTAATTCTTCCTTAATGGCGGGCTTGTTCACTGGCGCGCTAAAGCTAGGCCAGCCACACCCTGCATCAAACTTAGATTGACTAGAAAAAAGCTCTGCACCACAACAATGGCAATGATATTTGCCATTCTCAAAGTGCTGATCATACTTACCTGTGTAGGGCCTTTCTGTGCCTTTTTTACGACACACCGCAAAGGCTTCTGGGCTTAACTCATCTTTCCACTGCGCTTCAGATTTAGAGGCCGCTGCCTTACCTAATTTGTTTTCAGCCATGTCCATGTTCCTATATTTTTGAAAAAATACCTAGATGTAAATTAGCACTTCTTTATGACGCACTTATAATTTAATAAAAAAAACTTGCCACAAGTGATAGA
>DKMQ01000052.1:9080-17036 GCA_002470565.1 Oceanospirillaceae bacterium UBA7410
CCTTTTGGCTTTGAAGCGCCTGAAGAAATCCTTCAAGATGTTATTCATAATCTGCCTAACGCCCAAGGCTACTGCGATTCTAAAGGGCTATTTGCAGCGAGAAAAGCAGTCATGCATGAATGCCAACGAAAGCATGTTAAAGACGTGACCATAGATGACATTTATATTGGCAACGGCGTCAGCGAGCTGATCGTTATGGCTATGCAAGGCTTACTCAACGATGGCGATGAAATGCTTATTCCTGCGCCAGACTATCCACTTTGGACGGCCTCCACCTCCTTGTCTGGTGGAACTCCCGTGCACTATCGCTGTGACGAAGCAAACGGCTGGCAACCAGATTTAGACGATATGGCTGCAAAAATTACCCAACGAACCCGCGGTATTGTAGTAATCAACCCTAACAACCCCACAGGAGCCGTCTATTCAAAAGCGACCCTTGAAGCCATTATTGAGCTGGCACGAAAACATAGCTTAATCATATTTGCAGACGAAATTTACGATAAAATTCTTTATGACGGCGCTAAATTTACGCCCATGGCAAGCTTGGCTAGTGACGTATTATTTTTAACCTTCAACGGCTTGTCTAAAACCTATCGTGTAGCAGGTTTTCGCTCAGGTTGGATGGTGATATCAGGCTCTAAACACAAGGCTAAAGACTATGTTCAAGGCCTAGATATGCTGGCAAGTATGCGCCTTTGCTCAAACGTACCCAGCCAGTACGCAATTCAAACTGCTCTAGGTGGTTATCAAAGCATCAAAGAGCTCACTTGTGATGGGGGACGTTTGAAGCGTCAGCGTGATCTGGCTTGGCAAATGTTGGACGCATTGCCTGGGGTAAGCTGCCATAAACCAGAGGGTGCGTTGTATTTATTTCCACGCTTAGATCCAGACATCTATCATATTGAAAATGATGAACAATTTGCTTTTGATCTTTTGTCACAACAAAAAGTATTGGTGGTGCAAGGTAGCGGCTTTAACTTAGCAGATAGTCAGCATTTTCGTATTGTCTTTTTACCTTACGAAGAACAACTTATTGAAGCCGTGGGACGCATTGCTACTTTTTTAGGTACTTTGCGCAAGTAACCTAGGCAACATAGCTGGATTACCTAAAGGATATAAAACTAGATCATGAAAGCCGCATATTACAGGCACTAAACCTGCTAATTCTCGATCTAGCTTTGTATCACCAGAGTCAACCAGTAGCGGCCTTCCATTTAAACCTTTAAGTTTAGTTTTTGTGGCTACAATATGTATATTATGTAGCCCCAAATGCTTAATCAGCTTTGCACTAAGCTGTTGATTACCACGACCTAAAACATGGCCTTGGCCACCGATCAAGGTAATAAATAGCTGTGAATGATGATGCTCGCATAAGTCTAATAGTTGCTGCGCGGTCACATCACAAGCAATGACCTTTTTATCTTCAATAACATCTACACCTAGTAACGTATTTTCTAAACCTAAGTAGGACATTACCGCGGCTAAGGTAGAACCAGAGCCCATAATATACCTTACACCAGGTTCCATAAGCTCTTCCACATGAGCGCCTATATCATCCAATACTAAGGCTTCATTTTCTTTAGCCCCAACACTTGCGCTATCTTTGGTGGCTTGCATATACTCATGTGATTCAGGCACTTGCAGCTCGCCATAATAACGCGCCTTTACCCTACCTGCTCGAAACTCTTCTTCGTCTATGTCTCGCACTTGTTGACTGCGTAAGCTGACCAATTCACCCTGAGCTAATTGGGCAATCACTTGTCCTGCTGCAGTGGGTGTAATGCCATACACTCCTGAATGAATTTTTACACCTGCTGGTATACCCACAACAGGCACCTGATCCCCTATCGCTTGCAACAGGTCTCTAGCAGTTCCATCACCACCTACAAAGACCAACAAGTCTACGCCTTTTTTTAACAAGGTTTGAGCTGCTTCAATAGTATCTGAAGCAGTAGATGGCTGTGTTTTAGCTTGACCAACAACATGCGTAATAATACCCGCTTGAAGAGCACAGTTTTCACCCATATCACCTGCAAAGGTATAAATACAAACATCCATTGCTGACAACTGGGACAAGGCTTCCAAACAGCGGATATTAGCCTTAGGCACAGCACCAAGGGCTAAGGCTTGCTCAGCTACGTTATCACTGCCCTTTAGCCCTACACTCCCTCCTAGACCCGCCAGCGGGTTGATCACTAAACCAACATTAAATGTCATTAGTTAGATTCCTTATTAACATTAAAGCCTAAACCACCCAATAACGCTGCACATTTAGATTCATTAATACCGTGTAACTGCAAACTAGCGAATTCACGCCTAACCGGATAGGTTTTACGCAGCAGATCAAAGTCACTGGTTTTGCGCATGCGTGCATCATCCTCCATTAACGGATAAACACTATTACATGCAGCTAACAAACATTCTTTGGTCGTTAAATCAGAATTAAGGACTATTTCTTCAAGGGCAGGCTTGGGAATTAAATCGTCTAAGCTGTGCTTTATTGGTAAGGAAAAATACTTACAAAGATCTTCATAAATCATGTAGGTACCCCGCATCTTACCTTCCAACGAATGACCTGCTATGTGGGGAGTAACACAGTGACAGTAGTCAAATAGCCCTCTATCTATATGAGGCTCTTGATGCCATACATCCATAAATAAGTGTAAATCATTAAACTCTTGTTGGCGCATAAGTAGCGCCGCCTGGTCAACTACCTCGCCCCTGCCGGCGCTAATTAACACGGTGCCTTTACGTAAGCTTTTAATCCGAGCTTCGTGTAATAAGTTTTCAGTGGCATGCTCACCAGCTTTAGTAAGCGGGGCATGTAAACATATGATTTGGCAACGCGATAACAACTCATCTAATGCAACATAACCTTCTTGTCCAGCATCCGCTCTAAGTGGGTCACATTGCAGCAGATCAAAGCCCGCATTAATGAGCCGCTGCGCTAGTCGCCCGCCTACATTTCCAGCGCCCACAATACCAATGGTTTGTTGTCTGGGGTCAATGTCTAATGTTTGCCACGCATGGTTAAGACAAGCGATTACATAATCACCTACTCCTGCGGCGTTACACCCAGGTGCATTGCGCCAGATGATATCGTTGGCATCCATATAGTTTGTGTCCAAATGATCCACACCAATAGTGCAGGTGCCTACGAATTGAACCTTGCTACCTGCCAGTAGCTTAGCAGTAACCTTGGCAGTAGAACGCAATACTAAAGCATCTGCATTAGCGACTTGCTCTTTGGTAATAGAGCGCCCATCAACCCGTGTAATACTTGCTAGATCGCCAAAAAGCTCATCTAACAACAAAATATTCTCATCGACAACTAAATTAATTAATCCCATTAATTTATTCCCTTTTCTGGCGGTGCCTGTGCGTTTTTCTGTAAAGCATTGGCATACCATTGATTCAAATTTACAATTCCGCCGTGTTCATCCATAGAGGGATAGGCTAGACCATGTTGATGGCAAAAATCGGCTACTTTGGGGTGACTCCAACGAAATAATGTTTGATCATATTGCGCACCTCTAATTTGTGGTTTGTCATAACTACCGCTTAGGGCCCTTTGCCGCTGGGCTTCAAGCAATATAACGGCAGCCGCAACAGACACGTTAAATGAGTGAACCATACCTAACATAGGGATCACCACCTGATGATCTGAGGCTACTAGTGCTTTGGCACTAACACCGTGCATTTCTGCACCTAGTATAAGTGCCGTGGGCACTGTGTAATCTAACTCACGATAATCTACGGCTTGGTCGCTAAAGTGAGCTGATACTAGCTGCATACCTTGTTGCTTAGCAACCTGTATCGCACTGTCAATGGTGTCATGGGGCACTACGTTAACCCATTTCTGGCTGCCGCGAGCTGTGCGCTTGTGCTCCCTAAAACCACCTTTTGGGGTGACCACATGGGCATTATGCACTCCTACAGCATCACAAGTGCGAATGAGGGCTGCAATATTTTGCCCCTTATTTACCTGGTCTGTAATAATAGTCAAATCAAGCTGGCGCTTAGCCAGCGTGGTTTTATATTTTACCAAACGAACTGGTGTCATATATTTCCAACAAATGAGTAATTTATCAGCCTCTAATGATACCAATTTATTAGCTAGATTTGTTACACTGGACTTACAATTAGTGTTCACCTTTATTTTCCACACCAATTCAATGACACAAAAAAACGCAACACCTATTATCGCATACCAAGGTCACCAAGGGGCTTATTCTCACTTGTCCTGTCAACGGGTATTTCCTGAACTTGAAGCTCATGCATGCATGACCTTTGATGCGGCTATGGCAATGGTGGAGCGAGGCGAAGCTAATATAGCTATGATACCCGTAGAAAACTCTACTGCAGGCCGTGTGGAAGAAATATATCGCAAATTGCCTCACACTTCGTTATTTGTCATCGGTGAGCATTACGAGCCTGTTAATCACTGTTTATTAGGTTTAAAAAACAGCACCATAGACCAGATCAAAACTGTAGGCTCTCACCCACAAGCATTGGCACAATGTAATAAACGTCTTACAAAGCTCAATATAAGCCCTATGGCCACTTTAGACACCGCAGGTGCGGCTCTTAGTGTGAGCCAAAAAGGTGACCCAAGCCATGGAGCTATAGCCTCAAGCTTGGCTGCCACGCTATATGATTTAGAGATTTTACAAGAAGAATTTCAAGATGTTAAAGGCAATACCACACGCTTTTTAATCTTATCTCGTGAGCACAAAATACCTACACAAGTGAAGGGCCAAAAATACATTACATCATTCTTATTTACAGTGCGTAACATTCCCTCCTCTCTTTATAAGGCTATGGGAGGATTTGCAACTAACAGCGTTAACATCATCAAACTAGAAAGCTACACCCCAGACGGGCGCATGGTGGCGACTCAGTTTCACATCGATGTTGAAGCACACCCCAATGATGACAACATGGCCTTAGCAATGGATGATCTAGCGTACTTTGCCAAAGATATTCGCATGCTTGGCACTTATATTGCCAGTGATTACCGCTCTTTAAACACCTAAACCATCGGAACCTAGCTCATGTCAACATCCAACAAGTTTCTCTATATTATCGCTCTAGTTGTGCTTTTTTCTGCTGGACTTCTATTAGCAAAATACACTCCATGGACACAACAAAGTGCAGTAAATAAAGGTTATACGAATCTAGGTGGCGACTTTGTATTGGAGAGTTTGGAAGGGCAAGTGAAACTGGAGGATTATCGCGGCAAGCTGGTGTTAATGTACTTTGGTTTTACTTCATGCCCAGATGTTTGCCCTACTGCATTATCTTTTATTGCTGCCAGCATGCGTGCATTACCGAAAGATTTAGAAGCTCAAATCCAACCTTTATTTATCAGTGTAGATCCCAAGCGTGACACTTTGGATAATTTAGCAAAATATAGCGCTTACTTTCATCCAAGAATGTTAGGCATTACTGGTAGCACAGAACAAATTGACCAAGTGGTTAAAAGCTACGGCTCATATTACACATTTATTCCCCTAGAAGGCTCAGCTTTAGGCTACACAGTGGATCATACTTCTAGAATTTATCTTATAGGACAAGAAGGCCAGCTCATTAGCGCCATTGCTCACGGAACCCCAGTAGATGAGATCATTGCCTTACTTAAATCTCATTTATAAGCTTCTTCAGGCCAGTAAAGTTGATCAAGGCTGACTTGGCCACCAAATTTTCGCTGCAGCGTTGATAGTAACAACGCTGCGCGATCGGGCAATCCATTGGAAAGATAACAGCGCGCCTGAGCAGAAAGCGCTAACCTAAACGCCACGTCATCACACTGCTCACCCGATAAATTGTCAGCACTGGCCACAAATACTGTTTTACTAGCCAAGCTCAACAACCACTCTATAGCTTGCGGCTTGATTTCCACTTTTTCAAACTCTGCTTGCTCAAGTGCGCTGCGCCCATCAGGTTGATACCAATAACCAAAGTCTTCTAATAATCGCCTGCTACTGCCTGCTACGCACCAGTGAGATATTTCGTGTAACGCACTAGAGAAATAGCCATGGGCAAACACCAACTGGTGATGGCTGTGAACCGCATTAGCAGGCTCATACACTGGCTCATCTGCTTCACCATAGCGTCCATCACATAAGGCGCATAAGAGCTGGGTATTATGTGAGTGCAAAAACAGTTCATCAAACAAAGTAATTATTATTTGGCACTGGCATTGTGTGTGTTTAAGCATTAGTTAATCATGGATGAAAATGGACAAAGGAGCTATTATAGCTCATCTTTTTTTTAGCCAACACTGTGATCATTTAATGCCTCAAACAATAGGCCATACATATAGCACCAAAGCCATGGGGCAAGAGTTGCGCCAATTCTTACGCTTGGGCACCCCAATACTTATTGCTGAAGCATTACACATGAGCGCAAGCTTTGTAGACACGGTGATGGCTGGACGTTATAGCTCTGCAGACTTAGCTGCCGTTGCCGTAGGTTCTAGCATTCTCTTCCCAGTGATGATTTTAATGATCGGCATTCTTATGGCGACAACTCCTACAGTGTCACAATACTTTGGCTCCAAAAGACTCAAATTGATTGGCCCATTCGTGCAGCAATCATTATGGTTAGCGGCACTGTTAAGTATTTTAGCAGTCGCACTGTTATACACCATAGATCCACTATTTGATTTGCTGGATATTGAGGACCCTATTAAGAGCATTGGTTTGGGGTATTTGCATGCAACCGCTTGGAGCTTACCTGCTATGGCGCTTATGCAAAGCCTACGTAGCTTTAGCGAAGGTTTAGGCATCACTAAACCTTTGATGTATTTTAGTTTATTAGGCTTAATTATAAATATACCTATGAACTATATTTTTATTAATGGGCATTTTGGTGTCCCAGAAATGGGTGGCGTAGGCTGTGGCTGGGCCACTACTATAAGCATGTGGATCAGTGTCATTGGCATGGCATGTTATGTATATGCCAAACCGGTTTATCACCAGTGTGCTATGTTTAAACGATTTGATTGGCCAAAATTGACCACGCAACTTACTATTTTAAAAGTGGGCTTACCCATTGGTTTTTCTATTTTTATTGAAGCGACCATGTTTGCCATAGTAGCTTTATTGTTAGCCCCTTTAGGGGCTGATATTGTGGCAGCACATCAACTGGTTTTAAACTTTACCAGCTTGTGCTTTATCATCCCACTAAGCATCGGCATGGCGATGACCATTCGTGTAGGTCACGGCATTGGAGGCAACCTACCCAACCAAGTCAAACGTTCAGTGCTTGTAGGCTTTGGCCTGGCGTTAGGTTTATCGAGTTTAACCTGCTTAACTATGCTCATGCTTCCCCTGACCTTAGCTGGCATCTACACGACAGAGCCTGTAGTAGTAGAAATTGCTGCTAGTTTGTTCATTTTTGCAGCCTTATTTCAATTATCAGATGCGGTGCAGATTGCAGCTAATGGTGCTTTAAGAGGATTTAAAGACACTGCTAAACCCCTATTACTTATCTTTATTTCATACTGGCTTACTGGCCTGCCCTTAGGTTATGTATTAGGGATGACAGACATCATATACCCAGCGATGGGCCCCGCTGGATTTTGGATTGGTATTATTTTTGGTTTAAGTGTCGCAGCTGTTTTATTGAGCCTACGTCTATGGCGAGTGCTTAGAAAACCATTACCGGTCGCTACTTAGATGTGTTGAATTTATGCACTACATTGATTAGCGTATCGACAAATAAAAAACTACCCTATTGTTGGCTTAATGCTACTGAGTTTTATGAAAAAATCACGTATCATAGTCGCAAACAAACCAATTAAGAGAAGATTATGAGCGAACTAACTCACGCTGTAACAGATGCTACATTTGACCTAGACGTTGCCAATGCAGATGTGCCTGTATTGCTAGACTTTTGGGCACCGTGGTGCGGACCATGTAAGATGATCGCACCTATTTTAGAAGACGTGGC
>DKMQ01000013.1 GCA_002470565.1 Oceanospirillaceae bacterium UBA7410
AAGGTGAGCTTTGTTCAAGCCGATCTATTACAAAGCCAAGGGCAATGGGCTAATAAGTTTGATTTTGTGCTGGAGATCTATACCGTGCAGGCATTACCGCCTAAATATGAACACCAATTAATAGAAAATATAGCGGGTTTTGTAGCGGGTTGTGGCAAGCTATTGGTGATCGCTGAAGTAGGAAATAACCAAAGAGATTTTGCTAATGGCCCGCCTTGGCTGCTCACGCCAAAGCATATAGACAGCTTTGTATCACATGGCCTTAGCCTTCAAAATACAGACATACAAGGCACACAAACATACGTCACTGTGTTTGAAAATACTAAGTAAAAAGCGCTAGGTTTAAATCACAGCTATGTTTTTAACTAAGGAAAATACCTAATGACATCACTACTTGCCATGGTCAAAACTTATTGGGTGGTGATCACTGCGGTCATACTTGCAGCCATCACCATACTTTCACTCTACCCTGCACAAAGCCTGCCTGTGGTGCCAGGCAGCGATAAAACCCACCACCTTATTGCCTATGGTGCTTTGATGTTTCCCATCGCTTTGCGCAAACCAAAATATTGGTTACTTATGGGTGCATTCTTTGCTTTTTGGGGGGGAGGCATAGAGCTGATACAACCTTTCGTTAATCGCCATGGTGAGTGGCTTGATTTGGCAGCTAACATCACTGGCTTAGGCTGTGGTTTACTTATGGCATGGATTATCAATTGGTTTAGGCCGATTAATTTACAAGGTGATGATAATGAGCAAGGATCAAAATAATAATACCTTAAACCCTATGACAATGAGTACAATGCCCCCAAGCAGCTCCGCCTTTCCTTCTAAGTATGTGCCATTTTTAGCGCCAACATAAACACCAAGCCAACTAAATATAAACGCTGTAGCCCCTATTAACGCACAAGCAAAAAATGGGTTTACATCAAAAAGTGTGAGTGCAAATCCAGCTGCTACCGCATCTATGCTGGTGGCTATAGTAAGAGCTAAGAGCATTTTATGGGTGACCTGTGTGGTTTCTTTTATGCTCACTTGAAAAATAGATTCGTAAATCATTTTTATACCAACCAGTAAGAGAAGTAAAAAAGCGATCCAATGCGCATAACCTTCAACCCATCCAAATACACCCTTACCTCCTAAAAAGCCGATTAGGGGCATTAAGGCGTGAAACAAACCGAAGTATATTGCGGCTTTGGCTGCTAAAGCTCTAGTATTATGCTCATACTTTGACCCCAGGCCGATAGATACAGCAAAAGCATCCATGCTTAGGGCCACAGCTAAAATTAACACTTCAAACATTTACTAACCTCTGCCTGTATTACTGAAGATTATCTATCAATATGCCTGTCAATGTGCCTATAAAGAAAGCCTAACAGGCGTTTGTGCCACTACTATATTGTCTTCTATACGCACGCCGCCCAAAGGCCTTAAATGGTCTATTGCGGTGGTGTTAAGCAAGTGTGCAAAGCCTGATTTTTTCCACTTTTCCAACAAACTATCAATGATATAAAGCCCAGGCTCTATGGTGATCACCATGTTTTGTTCTAGAGTTTTAGTGCAGCGTAAAAACCCATGTTGCTTTGGTGGCGACAACATAGTGCCAAGCTCATCTTGCTGCCAGCCGCCGATATCATGCACCTGCAAACCTAATAAGTGGCCCAGCCCATGAGGGAAAAAGGCGCTGCTGATATGGCTTGTTATTAGCTCGTCTTTAGAGCCTTGCACTAGGTTAAAATCGATCAGTATATCTAGCACCCGCTGGTGCATTTGTAGATGTAAATCCACAAAGCTCACTCCAGGCTTGGCCATCGCACATATCTTTGCTTGGGCTTGTGTCATAGCCTGTGTTAGCTCTTTATAAAGCACACTGCCTCGGCTATGGCAGCGGGTCACATCTGCTGCATAGCCATTAAATGATGCCCCTGCATCAATCAAAAAACTTTGAGGCTGGCTCATGTTTTGAGGGCTATGATCATAATGTTGATAATGCAATATGGCACTATGGTGGCCAAAAGCCACAATGTTGCGATAGGGCATTTGCAAGGTGTCTTGTTGGGCTGCACATAGATAGGCAAGCTGAGTGTCAAGCTCACTTTTACCCGCCATAAAAGCCTGTTTTGCCCCTTGATGCCCTGCAAAAGCGGCTACATTGGCCTGTGTTAAACAGGCAAGCTCGTATTGGCTTTTAACGGCTCTGGCATAGTGCAACTGGTGCATAAGGCCTTCAGGGTTTGCTTGAAGTATACCCAGCTCTTTAGCAAGCTCTATGTCTTCTCCAATCCAAGCCCTATTTTCATTTGTAGATTGAAACTGCCTTAGCCCACGCTTTACCTGAGCTAAATCAGCACACAAATGGATATCAAAATAATCACACCAAAACCCTTGTGGTGGCTGCGGTGGCACATGCCAAAAGTCATCTGCCAAATGATAAAAAAGCACAGGCTTTTGGCCTGTTTGAATGAGTAGATAACAATGGGGGCTTTGGGTAATAGGTAGCCACCAAGTAAAGTGAGGATTGGCTTTATAGGGATGGTGGTAATCATCTAAAAAGGATAGCTTTGGCGCACCACTGTGGATCAAAATGCTGTCACACTTTTGATAACTCATGGCTTTTTCTGCAATGCTGGCTACCCCTTGTAGGTGCTTTGGGTATAGTATCGACAGTGAAGCAAGTGGAGTAAGCATAGTGGTTGCTCTGGATAAGCTTAATGTCACATTATTATGATGATGTTGCATGAACTAAGCTAGGGTCTTAAATAAAATTTTAATGTAAATTCAATGTTATGTTGCCAGTTAAACCATGGAGAAAAATATGAAGATTGAAGGTGGGTGTTATTGTGGAGAGCTTAGGTATATAGCACAAGGAGAGCCTCAGGCTAGCGTTCAGTGCCATTGTAGAGAGTGTCAGTATATTACTGGTGGCAACCCCAACATCATCATGATCATGCCATTAGAAGGCTTTAATTTCACCAAAGGGCAAGCCAAAACATTTAAACGCCCAGATCTTGAAAAAGCGGTGACACGGCTATTTTGTAATCATTGCGGCACAGCTATTGGTACTCAAAACCCCATGAGGCCTACTTCGATTATTTTAAAAGTGGGCACGTTTGATGATCCTTCTATTTTCACCCCCGCGGTCGCTATTTTTACTTGTGATAAACAGAAGTTTCATCACATCGGTGAAGGCGTTAAGGCGTTTGATAAGCGGCCCTAACATATTGCCTTTGTATGGTGGTGTTAGTAAATATCGCCATACAAAGATATTTGGGTTAAATAAAGACGCATGTCTAGTTCGAGCTGGTGGTAGTCACTTTCCATATGACAGCATAGGTTGTAGAAGGCTTTGTTGTGGTCTTTTTCTTTTAGGTGAGCCAGCTCATGCACCACAATCATTCTTAAAAATGCTTCTGGAGACTTTCTAAACACATCACTAATTCTAATCTCATTTTTACTTTTAAGTTTATTACCCTGCACTCTAGAAACAAAGGTGTGCAGCCCAAGGGCGTTGTTGATGACATGTATTTTAGGGTCATAAATCACCTGACTTAATGGCGATGATTTTTTGATGTATTGGTTTTTGATGGATACCGCATATTCGCGCAATGATTTGTCATTCACAAGCTGATGGGTGGTAGGGTATTTTTTGAGTAGATAATCAGCCAGTTTTTCTTGTTCCACTAGCTTTAATACTTGCGCTTTTACTTGTTCTGAGTAGTTTGAAAGATATTTTAAAGTGGACATTTTTTAGGCATCATTAAGTTGGCAGGCATGGCTAATAGTAATTACATAACACCCACTCAGTATAGGCGTGAACAATGGTGCAATCTACACAGTCGCTAGTATTAATCAGCGATGCTTTATGCAGGTAGTGATAAATTTCCCTCATAGCTAAAGCTCATTGGCTTTTGGGTAATAGGGTCAATAAATGCCAGCTGCTTGGCTAATAGCTGCAATGGCGCGCTATAGTCATCTGCACACAAGGGCTGTAATACGGGGTAGTAACGGTCATTGAGTATAGGCCAGCCCAAGGTTTGCATGTGTAAACGCAGCTGGTGGGTTTTACCTGTAATAGGGTTTAACTCAAACAGTGCTTGTCCATTTAGCTGCTGCAAACACCTAATCACAGAGTGGCTATTGGCATCACCTTGGGCCACGCGCATGCAAAATTTTGGATCACCTTGCACTATGCGATTTTTTATCTCCCACTCCAACCCCTTGATAGGCTTATCTTTGTTGATACTAGCAATAGCCTGATAGGTTTTGTGCATTTTGCGTGTTTGAAATAAACCATGATAGTCACTGAGAGTGTCTGGGTTGGTAGAAAACATAACTAGCCCAGCGGTAATTCGGTCTAAGCGATGTAATGCTTGTAGGTTATCAATGCCAGTGCTAGCTCTTAGACGGTTTTGCAGGCATTCGTTCACATAAATGCCACCTGGGGTTACTGCTAAAAAGTGGGGTTTATAGGCCACTAAAATATGTTGATTCTGAAATATAATATTTTCTTTAAAGGGAATGACAGGCTCATTTTCTACTTCTCTATAGTAGTAAATCCTTTGCTGTGGTTGAAACAAGGATTGCAGTGTAACCTTGGATCCATCATGGTAATGCACTTTTCCATCTAGCACGCGTTGTTGCCAAATGTGCGCATCAATGTAAGGGAATTTAATGATCAAATACGCAAGCACCGTAGTTACGCCAGGGTTAGTCTGGGGTAAACTTAAATGTGAAGGATGTGTAGAAATGACCATTTATTGATCCAAATCGTTGATTAAAGCATAGCTTTAGTTAATAGGCTCAACAAAAAGAATATAACTGAAGAGGTGTTGCATGGATAACTACTTACTTTTCACATTGATCGCTACGATCACAATACTAAGCCCGGGTCCTGGTGTGTTACTCACCTTAACCAATTCAATCCGGTTTGGTTTTACTGGTGCAGTTGGCGGCATCGTCGGCATTGCTGTTGGCACCTTTGTAGTAGCTGGCATCTCAGCAACCAGTGTGGGGGTTATTTTATCCACATCAGCTTTAGCATTCACATTAATGAAATACATAGGCGCCGCCTACCTTATTTATTTAGGTATCAAACTTTGGCGTAGCCCTTTGGCGCAAATGGATGCTAGCAAAAAATCAGTAGCTAATATTCAACTTCAGTTTCTTGAAGGGCTAACATTACAGCTAACCAACCCTAAGGCCATTTTCTTTTTCATGTCTATTTTTCCACAATTTGTAGACTTTTCAGCTTCTGGTTATGCCAGCCAATTTTTAATTTTAGTAGTCACCTATAGCAGCCTCAACTTGCTAGTGCATTTTTTATATGCCTTTGTTGCAAAGTCTGCACGCACTTGGTTGTCTACGCCAAAGGGCGGGCGCATAGTCAATCGCGCAGGCGGAGGTGTTTTTGTGCTCTTTGGCTTAGGGCTAGCCTCTGCCAGTAAATAAAGTATTTTTACCTAGGAATAAATAGTGAATCCAATTAACCCCAAAAAGTTGCTCAACAGTAAATGGACCGCAGTAAAGCCAGAAAATAAGGAAAAACACTTCACTGTCAGCGCTGTAAAGTTTGATGAAGAAGGTATGGTAACCTCATGCACGATAGAAGCGGTGATGACCAAACGTGAAGCGCCTATACAGTGGCAACAATTAAAAGACATTAGCCAATGGCGACAAGGTTGGTGCTAATTTAACACTAGCTTGCATGATAAAAGCTAAAACCATGTACCTTTCACTAGAGCTAACCGATGCGTAAAACAGATAAAAAAATAGATAAACAGCTTACCCGTGTGCTCACGCAATTGTGTGAACACACGTGTAAAGGCATTCATGGGTTTGTGTGGCTTACACATTTGGTTAACTACACAAACTTCCCTTACAGCTTAAAGGTGGTGTGCATTTTTGATACCAATGAAAATCTTGATGTTTTTATGCAAGACAAAAAGCACATCAAGCTTGCCACGCAGATTGGATCAAAATTAAATGAAGCCGATGTGAACGTAAATAACGTGATGGATCACGTGTTATACGACACAGAAGAAAATTGTGCAGCGCAGCACGCTGGTCAATGGGGCAAAAGGTTAGCTTACTCCTCTTAAAGAGCCAGCCAGCCAGCAAGCCTTCATTAGCCTCTTGTTAAACTATAGGCCTCTAGGGCTCTTAGTCGTGATTCTTTGATCTGCACAACAGGGTGTGGGTAAGTGTCGCCCAAGGTGACATTGGCCTTACGAAGCACCTCTGGAGGCGCTTCCCAAGGTCTATATAGGTATTTGTCGGGCAGGTCTTTTAGCTCCGGTAAAAAGCGCCTTGTGTATTCACCTTTGGGATCAAATTTTTCGCCCTGAGTAATAGGGTTAAATACTCGAAAGTAAGGTGAGGCATCAGTGCCACAGCCTGCAACCCATTGCCAGCTTGCACTATTGCTAGCTAAGTCTGCATCTACTAAGCAATCCCAAAACCAGCTAGCACCTAGGCGCCAGTCTACCAATAAGTTTTTGATCAAAAAGGATGCTGTTACCATGCGCACACGGTTATGCATATAGCCTGTTTGCCAAAGTTCGCGCATGCCCGCATCCACTAGGGGATAGCCTGTAAGGCCTTGTTGCCAACACTTTAAATAATTAGGGTTATTTTCCCATGGGAATTTGTCAAAATTTGGTTTTAAATTTTGCTCTGGCAAACCTGGAAAGTGAAACAATAAATAATAAGAAAATTCACGCCAACGGATTTCTTTTTTAAAGTGTTCACTGTTTTGATCATCTTCTACAGTAAGCAAGGCATTAATGATTTGATCAGGTGAAATGTCACCAAAATGCAGGTGCGGGGATAGGCTAGAAAAAGACTTTAATGCAGGTCTGTCTCTGCCTTCTTTGTAATTATTGATGCCGTCTGCCAAAAAGCGATTAAGTGCCAAAAAAGCACCTTCTTCTCCCGGTGTCCATTGCTCATAAAACGAAGTGTCCCATTTTATCTTTGGTAACAACGAGAGGCTTTCTAAATCTGTGGCTTTTGGATCAACCACCACGGTTTGTGGCAAAACAGGCGCTGGCAAAAGGGCGGTAGGCTGATCTACTTTGCATGCTTCACGATGATATGGGGTAAAGATTTTGTATGGGCTGCCATCTTTTTTAAATACAGACCAAGGCTCGTTCAGTAACGAGCCGTTGATGCTATTGGCCTTAATATCTAAGGCAGATAGTTGTATTTTTATGTGCTTAGTTTGTTCGATGTTATGGGGTTCGTAACAACGATTCCAAAAAACCGCTTCCACATCAAAACGTTGACACAAGTCTTCAATAATCATGGCGGCGTTGCCACTATATACATTAAGTGCATTGCCTAGTGAGGCATCAAGCTTGGTTAATGAATGGTGTAACCACCATCTGCTAGCTGCCCCCATGCGATGTTGGCCTGCTGTTTCATCATCAAGTATATAAATAGGCAGCACATTACTTGCTGTAAACGCAGCGCTAAGGGCTGGGTTATTTTGCAGGCGCAAGTCTTGGCGAAACCACATGATGGTAATGGGGGAGGCTAAGCTCACGTTATTTAACCTTTTCTATAACAAGTGTGATTTGCCCCACATGGAAGCCCCACTTTGTCATTTCAGTGACGTTTATTAGCCGCGAATCATCAAGTTGATAAATCCAATCATTCAATTGGATATCCCACGTTGTATCATCCACGTCAATGGCAAGGGTGTAGCGCCAATTGAATGCAAAACCTTCACTTTGGCCTGTGGCTTCTCCCACAGAATCAGAGGCTACACCGCTGTATTGATTGTTGCCATGCTTTATTAAGCTCCATACACGACGCTGAGTTTCACCATCATCATAAAAAAAGTCCTCTTCTAAAAGGCCAGAATTACCCTCCCATGAGCCCACTAAGTCAGCATGAAAGCGCCTAATGACCTTGCCTTGCCTGTCTTGCACCATGCCATAGGCAATAAGTTTGCCATCAAAAAAACTCTTCATGTCAAATTCGGGTGTGGTGGTTTTGTAATCAGCAATGGTGGTGCTACACCCTACTAAAAATAAGCCTAAGCTTATGGCGATAAAAAAACGTGAAAAAGAACGGATATAACGCGCAAGATTTTTCATGGTGTAATGCCTATTAGTTGGTTACGTTGTACTGGCTTTATGGTGTTTTCAGATAGCCAAATGGCGCTAAAAGCAGGGGCAAATAAAACATCATTCACTAAGCCTATAAATTGTGAATTATAAAAAAAATGGCTAATACTTGCCTCATCTACATACAATGTAAGTTGATCCTGTGATGATACGTCTGGCCAAATTTCATTTAATTTTTTGATCCAGAGTTCATCATACTTAATATTTTGACGCTCCCAATCTTTTACTGTGGAGGTGATTAACTGTTTAGCTGTGATGTCTTTTTGGTAATTTAATTCAAGCAATATTGGCCATGTATTAGGCTGATATACCCCATTTGGAGTTTTAAGCGTGGCTTGGTAAATTTTCAACCAAAGCCATTTCATTTGAGCTTTGCCTACTTGCTTAAAACTAGGTAAAGACTCCAATGTAATCGCACTGTTTGTGCTCAATAAAGGCGTATCTAACTTGGCCTCTTCACTGGCAGAAGCTGCCGTTACAAAGAGCAAATGCAAGGCTATAACCAATGTGAACTGTGGGATCCATTTACGCATCAGCAGGCTTACGTATAAATTCATCAGCCTTAACGCACACAGGTAACACAATGCTCCAATTAACAGCGATGATGGCCAAGGAAAATATAGCTCCATATGGCAGCTCTACGGCTCCCAATTTCCAGCTTACCCAATATGCATAGGTCCCACCCAAGGCGCTAAAGCACACAAGATAAATAAGCTTAAATCGTCTTAAAAAGCGCATGCTATGACCCAAATTAAGGATAAAAGCCATCCATAGTAGCAACAACCACAGGGGCCACTGAGCAAAACTAAATAACCCAAATTGAGTCAAAAATAAATCTATGGCAAATCCTACTAATGCTAATGGGATCACTTTCACATCGTCTAAGCGAGTAGGGCTTAACAAAAAATGTAGCGCTAAAATAGCGATGCTTAAAGGTAACCAAGTGTTGCCACCCCAGATAAGGCATAGCCATATAGCTTGAAAGCTAATGGGTTGAAACCATGTCCACATTTTCATTATTGGGTCCTTAATATTCGTTCTTGACCAGCTCAATATGAACTAAGCCAATGGCCGATTCACGAAAGCCGCCTTCGCAGTAACAAAAATAATACTCCCATAAGCGGATAAAATCATCAGTAAAGCCTAGTTGTGTAATAGCCTCACGGTTTTCTAAAAAGCTGTCTCGCCATGCACTTAAGGTCTTTGCATAATCAATTCGATAGTCTGACAACTGCTTCATGTACATGTTGGTGTTGTTTTTAAGAAGATCACAAATCACACTTACAGACGGAAGATGGCCCCCTGGAAATATATGACGTTGAATAAAGTCTACATTCTTAACATAACCATCGTAGCGTTGGTCATTCATGGTAATAGCTTGAATGAGAGTTTTACCACCTGGCTTTAATAGGGTGTCTATCATAGAAAAATAGGTAGGCATAAATTTATGACCTACCGCTTCAATCATTTCAATAGACACAATCTTAGAAAATTGCCCGGTTAAGTCACGGTAATCTTTTTTAAGTAAGGTGATTTTTTGGCTAAGATTTTCATCTTCCACACGTTTTTTGGCAAGCTCAAACTGAGCATCTGAAATAGTGGTTGTAGTAACATGGCAGCCATAGTTCTTGGCCGCATAGCAGGCCAGTCCGCCCCAGCCAGTGCCTATTTCTAACAACTGATCATCTTCAGTTAGGTTCAGCGCCTCACAAATGGTTTTTAGTTTATGTTGCTGGGCTTCTTCTAACGTGGCTTGTGCACTGGGGTATATAGCTGATGAGTATTGCATAGCCTTGTCTAAAAAGAGCTTGTACATCTCATTGCTTAAGTCATAGTGGGCTGCAATGTTGGTGCGGCTGCCTTTTTTACTATTGCGATTAAGGCGATGCTTAAACAAATTGGTAATGTTCAATAAAAAGCCAAAGCGCTGTTCATATTGTTCCAAAGTGGCTAGATTTCGAGAGAATAATTGAATCACCCCCACTAAATTATCGGCACTCCACAAACCTTCTACATAGGCTTCTCCAGCACCTATGCTGCCGCCCCACAGGATACTAGAATAAGCTTTTGGGTCATGAATAGTGATCGTTACATTAATGGTGGCATCTTTGTCACCAAATAGCACTTGGGAGCCATTTTCAATCAAACGAATATGACCCCCATTTAGCTTTTTGAGTAATGAAAATACAATGCGCTTACTCAGTGATGGTTTGGTCATTTTCTCAATACTCTGGGTGTTAGTTGTGGTCATGGCTTACTCTTTGTATTGGGCTTCCCAGCAATTACTGTGGGTAGTTCTTGTTGTTTGGTTTGGTAAGGTACGTAACGTATGCCTTTAATATACAATTTGAAGGCCTGCCAATAAATAGCCCTCACTATGCTCACAGTGACAATGGGCCAGCGAAGAAATATGGCTGTTACTTTTTTAGTATTAATATCATAACGTTGGGCGTCAAAAACAGCCATAAATAACCGACGGTCACGCCAGCTTTCGATAACAATTTTAGTGTTTAATTTGGGTTCTTTTACCTGCCACTGATACACCATGTCTAAATCCATAAACGGAGAAACATGAAAAGCTTTTTCGGTAGGGCCAGGGGCAGTTAAGTCGATTAAGTAGCTGTGGGTATTATTCCATGGGGTGTTACTGACTTCTGCAATGAGGTATTTTGCGGTGTTTTTTTCGTATAAAAAGAAAAAATTCACGGGGCTAAAGTAAATACCTAAACAGCGTAGTTGTGCCAACATACACACCTGATCAATGCCACTTAAGTCTGCGCCTAAGGCTTTTGCTGCGGCAAGGGCAGTGGCCTTTAAATGGTTGCCTGTGCTTTGGTTTCCATCGCTAGTTAAAGGCGTTCTATCCTTTAAATAATCTGTGGCTTTGAGCTGTAAAGGAGCCCATTTTTTCGATGAAAACCACCAAAATTTCTTATCAAGTAATTCAACTTCATCAAGGTCGATGAAATTCATATACAAAGGGTAGGTGAACTTATGCACTTTGGGGACAAAGCGCTTATGAAACACATGGCCAATATAAAACGCACTATTAAATGCGCCTTTTGTGGCATTTGTGGTGTCCACAACATCATGGCTGGCCGCTGGGCCAGTTGAATGAGGTCTATGCATCAGCGCTTGCTGTGAGTGGGTTAGTTTCCATAGTATCCAACGTCACACCAAAACGTTGGCATACATCTAGTGCACTTTTCACACCGTCTTCATGAAATCCGTTGTACCAATAAGCGCCACAAAAGTGGGTGAGGTTATCACCACAAATCGTATGACGTTGTTTCTGTGCGGCAATAGACTCAAGAGAAAAAACAGGGTGTGAATATGTAAATTGTCGCAAGATGTGTGCTGGGTCAATGTTTTGTGTTTGGTTGAGCGTGACACAAAGGTCTTGGTTAGTTTTTAGGCCTTGCAAAATATTCATGTTGTAAGTGAGTGTGGGTAGCTCGTCAACCTGTGGGTCAATGCAATAGTTCCAGCTAGCGTAGGCATTTTTGCGTTTGGGTAATAAGGTCTTATCTGTGTGCAACACCACGTCATTGGAGCGATATTTCATAGCGCCAAGCACTTTTGACTCTTGTTGGCTGGGGTCATTCAGTAGATGTAGGGCTTGATCTGAATGGCAAGCAAAAATAACTTCATCAAATACTTCAGTGCCCTTGTCGCTGGTGATTTCCACATGTTCACAGTGACGGGTGACCCATTGCACTGGTGTGCCAAGGCGAATATCTTGAATGGATTGGGTGAGCCCTTTGATATAGCTGCGAGACCCGCCTTCAATCACATACCACTGAGGTCGGTTGGCAATGTCCAGCAGGCCGTGGTTGGTTAAAAAACTTAGGAAAAACTGCAGTGGAAAATCTCTACAGCTATTAATAGATGCTGACCAAATAGCTGCAGTCATTGCCAGTACATAATGGGTAGCAAAATAATCGCTAAAACTATGCTTATCCAGAAACTCACCTAAAGTGCCTAGGTCAGTTTCACCTGATGCATTGGCTTTTTTAGCCATCTTATTGAAACGTAGGATTTCAAAAATAAACGAATAAAATCGTGGGCTTAATAAGTTTCGTCGCTGTGCAAAGAGGGTGTTTAAACTATGTCCGTTGTATTCAAAGCCTGTGGCTTTATTGTGGACGCTAAAACTCATTTCAGTGGGTTTACTGGTTATGCCAATTTGGTCCATCATTTTGATGAAGTTAGGATAAGTTCGATCGTTAAATACGATGAACCCAGTATCCACAGGCAAAGTTTTACCTTCTATATCTAGGTCAATGGTTGCTGTATGCCCACCTAAGTGATTATTGGCTTCAAATAAGGTCACTTCATTTTGCTTGCTAAGTAAGTAACCGCAAGTTTGACCAGAAATGCCACTACCAATAATAGCAATGCGCTTTTTCTTGGTATTTAAAGCTATCATTATGGTGTCCTGATCATTTTAATGGCAAGTTGACGCCACAGTTTGTTTGGTAAAAAGGCTAATAAATTCATAGTAAAAAAGAATAATCTGGGGAAGTTTATCTCTAGTTTTCTTTTTTCAAGACCGCGCATGATGTACTTGCAGGCTTGCTCTCCCGTAATAATTCCAGGCATAGAAAATGTATTTTTTTGAGTTAGGGCGGTATCAACAAAGCCAGGGCGGATCAATGACACAGCAATGTCTTTGGGGCTTAGGTCTATTGCCAAAGTGCGTGCTAAGTAATCTAATGCAGCTTTTGAGGCGCCATAAGCCTCTGAGCGCGTCAGTGGTAAAAGCGTGACAGAGGAGCTTACAATGGCTAGCTGCCCACCGCGTTTGATGTTGCCGATGACACCCTCTAAACAGTAGCCTGTGCCAATGACATTGGTTTCGATCACTCGCTTAAATAGTGCGCTATCAAATGACAACGGGTCATCCATGTATTCACATGTTCCGGCATTTAAAATCACACAATCAAGTGAATCAAATTGTTTAAGCGTTTCAATAGCTTGCGTTGGTTGGTTTATATCAAACGTGCATAAAGTAAGCTCATTATGGTCTGATGGCATAGCGTCTTGGAGCTTTTGCATAGATCTGCCACAAGCAATAACATGCCAACCAGCTAATAAGTAACTGTTACAAAGGTGCATACCAATGCCTGAGCTTGCGCCTGTTATTAATATACGTTTCACACTGTTAGCCTTTTTTTAAGCATTTTTATTACACCTTTAACTACAGGGACGTGTTCGTAAAACATAGCCCCTACGTCGAAATAGTCGCGATGGTAGGAGATGCGCTCATCAAACTTAATATCACTCACACCATCTACTACAATTTCTTCATGGTTATTTAGCTTGGGGTGAGCAAACATCATGGTCCAAGTGATAAACGCCTGTCCCTCATTACTCACTACATTTATAATTTCAAAGCGGCAGTAGCTCACATTTTGCATCATTTGGCTAAAATGTTGTTTTACATTGTCTAGCCCTTCAAGCTTGCTGAATGGGTCTTGTAAAATGACATTTTGGTGGTACATCTCATCAAGCCCAGGGATGCTTTCTTGGCTAAACTCTTTGTAGTAATTGCAAAACTTCTCAACAAGTATATGCATAGTGAACCTTTCTTAGTTGTAGTGTCATTTGAAGGTGTCAACCATAGGACTGATTATCTCAGGGTATGGCTCCAAGTAGCGCTGATCTTTAATGTAATCACAGCCGTGCTGCATTAACTGATGCTTAAGCAACGTCAAAGGCGTTGTTAGTGGTGTTAGGCCTTTATTATAATTATGAATCACGCTAATAATGTGCTGTGTGGCTATGGGGGATAATTTGTCTTTCAAATAACCCAAAATATGAAACAAAGCATTGGTGTGGTTTTTTCTACTAGCTGGCTTAGAAAGTGCGTCAATAAAGCCACTAAAATAACAATTAATAAGCGCTTCTAGGGAGCCTTTTTTATGGGATCCTAAAAGGCGGCCAAGTGCGCGACACTTATCTTGGTTATGCGCCATGAGTAGGTATTTATAGCTACTATGAAACACCATTAAATGATGGAGGCTAGGCTGTTCTATAACGTCTTTTCTGAAATTGTTGTAGGCATACACACGTAATAAAAAGTTATCAAATAATTTACTGTCATGCAAACGCCCTTCTTCTTCGATGGGCATAAAAGGGTATTGTTTTTTTAACGCCTTAGCAAAAACCCCAGTGGCCCGGGTTTGATGTGGATGGCCATTACCTTGATAAACTTTTATTTTCTCAAGGCCACAGCTAGGCGAGTTTTTCATTAAAATGTAACCGTCAAGATGGCCCATTTTAGGTAGTTCTTTTTCAAAACCTTTAACCAGCTGGTCAGTTAAGTCGTTAGCGTCATCATTGCTAAACACTAGTTTTGGTGAATCTGGGTCACCAGTGAGCCTCATAGTGGGCCTTGGTATGCTAAAACCTGCCGCTACTTCTGGGCAAAAGCTTGTAAATGTGAAGCACTGGCTTAATAAATCAAGACACAAACGTGACTGTGTATGGCCTCCATTATAACGCACCTCATTACCTGTTAAGCAAGCGCTAATGCCAACGTTTATGGCGTGTTGGCTTGGCTTGCTGTCTGCTCTATCAGAGGTGATGGTGTTTGAGTTGGTCATTATTTATACCGTCACAGCCTATATAGAATCAAGCATTGCTTGATGTAATGTAACGGCACTAGTGAGCGCCCCCGTTGTGCCTCCACCACCTAACCAGTCGCCAATGCAACCAATTTTGTTTTCTTCATCCCAAAAATACTGGGCAGTGTTTGGCATTACTGTTTTATATTTAGCCATACGCCAATAATGAGATGTGAGAACTATAGGTTTATCTTCAATACCAAAGTGCTTACAAAATGCATCCGCCAGTTTAGTCGCCGCTGTATTGCTGTCCATGTGGCATAGCTCTTGTGCCCACTCATAGGTGCTTTGTAGCACCCAAACTTCTTTTAAGTCAGTGGGGTATGCTCTGCCAGGTTTACTGTTTTCACGGATGGCTTTGTGTAAGGAAATATGTCCACTTTGGTAGACATCTGCATCCATAATTTGTGGGTGAGCAAATCCAATAGCACAAACATATTGAGGTAAGCTTTCTTGTGGCAAGGTGTCAGGCAAGCTAATGGGATCTAATAACTGCGCCGTGTCTAATAAAGCACGTGTTTGTTCTGGGGGTGCAGTGATTACAATTTTCTTGCTAACAGCAATAATATGATTTTTTTCATCCAATAAATGCCAGTAGCCGTCAGCTTTTTTTAAGCTGCACACTCTACTTTGGATCAATGTATTAATATGACTAGCAATATTACTATGCCATGAATTCATTGAAGGTGCGCCACACAAAGTAGATACTGTCTTATTGGCTTCACATTGGTGGTCAAAACGGCTAGTATTCTGCACCCATTGGGATAAATAACCTGCATCACGCCAGGTATCTAGCATCTTTTTAAGTAATAAATTTGTGACTTTTTTTGGAGAAATATCAGAGCCACCCAGGTCTATGGCATAGTGTGCATCATGGTCTGTGCTAATACGTCTGCGGCTGCAGCGACCGCCCATACCTCTGCTTTTTTCTATCAGAAGGCAGTCAATGCCATCTTTATCAAGCAAATTGGCTATGAGGCAACCGGCGCTTCCAGCACCTATGATGGCAACTTCAGTGGTGATGGCTTTAGTAGAGACAGCAGTAGGTGTGGACAGCATTTGGTATTACGATTAAACAACAGTATAAAAATAATACTGTACAGTTAAATACTTGTACAGTATTATTTTTTGTATAATTATTTTTTGAATTAACATGGATCCATATAGGTTGAAAAGTAATGGCAGACGATGAAAATCAAAGCCTTCAAAGCCAATTCCCGATACGCGAATTGAGTGCGCGCACACAAATCAATACAGTTACTTTGAGGGCGTGGGAGCGTCGTTATGGTTTGTTAAAGCCACAAAGAACACCTAAGGGGCACAGGCTTTACTCAGAAAAAGATGTAGCCATTATAGGGCGCATTCTTACCCTAGTAGCTAGGGGTGTTCCCATTGGTAAGGTGAAATCATTACTTGAGCAAAATGTAGCAATAGACTCACAAGTAGTCGAAATAGGCGATTGGTCAGATGCCACCATCGAGCTCAAAGCTGCTGTTACGGCATTTTCATTAAGTAAGGTCGAACATTTACTACAAAAAGCATTCTCTAATTATCCTGCGCCTATTTGTAGTGAGCACTTATTAAAGCCTTTGTTTGCTGAGCTAAGTTTAATAGATGACCATGGTGCAGCACTTGGTTTTGCTGAAAGTGAATTAGTGCGCTATGCACTGATGCGCACAAATGCCAAGGTGGCTAAGAAAAGGCCTTCAGAAACCGTACTTTTAATCGCCGGCTACCAAACCCCCACATGGCGTCTTGCGCTAATGGCGTTAGAGCTAACGGATGTTAAGTTTTCTGTCCACCTACTTACTCACTCCTTTAGTGTTGCGGCTGCAATTGAATTGGCGCAAAAGTTTGAAAAGGCCTATACGGTGTTTTATCAAGATGGCCTTTGGAAAGACGCTGATAAAGACCTCATGAACAAGTTACCACTCTATAAAAATCGACTTTTTCTTTGTGGCACGGCGCCAGTATTAGCCAATGTATATGCAGAAGGGCGAGTGTTTAAAAATTCAAATGCGTGTATTTCAGAGCTGATAAAGCACCAAACCACACTACATAATGTTTAGGTAACCTATGAATATATTAATAACAGGCGGTACGGGTCTGATAGGCCGCGCATTTATTAAGCAGTTTGATAGCCACCACTACACAGTGCTTTCAAGATCAAAAGTAGGTGCATCAAATAAAACCACTGCATTACCAGAACAAGTTACTTTAATACATTCATTAGATCATTTACAAAACTTAGACCTATTTGATGCGGTTATTAATCTTGCAGGCGAGCCCATTATAGACAAACGTTGGAGTGCCAAGCAAAAGCAGGTTATACGTGATAGTCGATGGTTATTAACTCAACAACTTGTCACTTTGTTTGAAAATAGTGAAAGTCCTCCTTCAGTTTTTCTCAATGGATCAGCCATTGGCGTTTATGGTGATCGTGGCGCCCAGGATCTTACTGAGAGTTTCCCTGTAGAAGTATGCGATTTTCCTACTCAGCTATGTTTGGGTTGGGAAGACATTGCGCAAAAGGCAAGCCCTCATACCCGAGTAGTGTTGCTAAGAACAGGCATTGTATTGGCTTCAAGTGGAGGGGCTTTAGCAAAAATGTTGTTGCCGTTTAAGTGCTTTTTAGGGGGGCGTATTGGCCACGGAGAGCAATATATGTCATGGATTCACTACCAGGACCATATCCATGCCATGCAGCATGTATTACTTGAAAAAACGATATCTGGAGCGGTGAATTTGGTTGCTCCAGATGCACAAAAAAATAGTGCATTTACCAAGGCTTTGGCAGCGTCTTTGAAAAGGGTAGCTATTTTGCCAGTGCCCAAAAAAGTAATGCAAGTTTTATTGGGAGAATCGGCCTGCTTGTTGCTAGACAGTCAAAAAGTAGTGCCTGAAAAATTATTAGACAATGGATTTAGGTTCAAATTTAACACTTTAAAGTTGGCTTTAGATGATTTGCTCTCTAGTAGCGCCAGCTAACATGAATCAATCAATTAAATAAAATTAAACCTTTGGATACGACAAATATGAGGCAATTAGTAATTGCGGCTCACGGTAGCCGCAGAGAATCATCTAACGACGAATTAAGAGCTCTAGTTGCTCTGGTATCAGATGAATTAGATATGGGTTTTGATGGTGTTGAGGTGGCTTTTTTGGAGCTTGCATCGCCTTCTGTAGAAAGCGTGCTAGGTGAGTTGTTTAAGGGTGAAACTAGTGAGGTGGTTGTTTTACCTTATTTTTTATCAGCGGGTAATCACGTGGTTAAAGACATACCAGAAGAAATAAACAAAGCATTGAGCCTTTGGCCTGATAAAAAAATAACTGTTTTGCCTCACATCGGTGCCTTTGAAGCGATGGCTTCTGTTATTGCACAAGCCTGCCAACACTAATTCAACAGCTAAGGTCTTAGGATACTTTAATAAGTGCTACATATATTTTGGTTACATGAACTAAGCTGCTAGTATGGCCAAGTTAATTACAGAGCAGACACACATGAATCGTAGAAAAAAAGGCGTACAAATTTTAAAAGCGCAAGCCAAAAAGCATAACGCTAAATCTAGTACTAAAGTTAAGCCTAAATACATTAGTAAAGCGCAGCGAGCCAAGCTAGAAATGGGAGCTATAGATGAGAATGCTTCGGTAGCTATTTAGTAAAATCATACGGAAATATGCACAATGAAAATGAATCCTATGGGACGCACTGGCGTCATGGTTTCTGAATTATGTCTTGGCACGATGACCTTTGGCACCCAAACCTCCGAGTCCCAAGGGCATGCACAATTAGATTGTGCGCTAGCCAATGGCATAAATTTTGTTGATACAGCAGAAATGTACCCTGTTAACCCTATTTCAAAAAAAACTGTTGGCAAAACAGAAGAAATATTAGGCACTTGGAATGCTAAAAATAAGTCGCGCAGAACAGACTATGTTTTGGCCACCAAGCATTCTGGGGAAGGTTTTAACTATGCGCGTAATGGGGTAGCCATATCCTCACAGACTATTCCTGAGGCCATCGAAGGTAATTTGCGAAGACTGCAAACAGATTATATCGACCTATATCAATTCCATTGGCCCAATCGCGGGTCTTATATGTTTCGTAAAAACTGGGACTTCAACCCTGTCTCTCAAAGCAAAGAAGATACACTAGCGCAGATGGAAGACTGCCTAGAAGCGCTTCAAAAACAAGTTGATAAAGGTAATATAAGGCATTTTGGTTTGTCTAACGAAAGTGCCTGGGGTACAGCTCAGTGGTTACGCTTGTCAGAAGATAAAAATTTACCCCGGGTTGCAACTATACAAAACGAATATTCACTTTTGTGTCGATTGTATGACACGGATCTAGCCGAACTAAGTATGAACGAAGAGGTTGGGTTGATGGCGTTTTCACCTTTGGCGGTGGGATTGTTAACGGGTAAATATCAAAATAATGCCACTCCTGCAGGGTCACGCAAAACTCTTGCTGCAGATTTGGGTGGGCGCACTACAAACCGTGTTTGGCCAGCAGTTGATGCTTATATGCACATTGCTGCTAAGCATGGGGTAGATGTTGTGCATATGTCACTTGCGTGGTGTCTAACTCGACCCTTTATGTGCTCTGCTATTTTTGGTGCAACAAATCAAGCGCAGCTTGAGCATATTCTCAAAACTCCTGATGTAAAACTAAGTGATGAATGCCTTGCTGATATCGCCAAGGCGCATAAGTCACATCCCATGCCCTTTTAGACAGGGTAAGTGCTTACACTCATTATATCTACACAGATTTAAATTTATAAATTACGTTTGTGTGGTTATTCAAATTCAAAGGTACCCTTATGGCAACCCAGCAAGAGATTTCAGCTTTTTTAGCAAAAGAGTTTCCTCAATCCAAATGCGTAATTGAATCCATTGGAGATTGCACTAGTGTGGTGAGCCATGCTGTTGGTTTTGATGAGCTGCGTCCAGGTGGTACCGTTTCAGGGCCAGTGCTGATGGCTTTGGCTGATGTGGCGTTATACACTGCTGTGCTTGGCAAGCTAGGTTTGGTTGCTTTGGCAGTGACGTCAAACTTATCCATCAATTTTTTAAGAAAACCTTCGGCAGATAAAGCTATAGTGGCTCACTGTAAATTAATTAAAGTGGGCCGTACGCTAGTGATGGGGGAGGTGATGCTTTACTCTAGGGGAGATGAAAAGCCAGTAGCCCATGTGATGGGTACCTATGCTTTGCCTGCTAAAACTTAAGCTTTTGTAGGTAAAAACTAAGGTTATAGCATCACCTTAGCTCCTTAATGACAGCCAGCATAGCTGGTAATAAGGCTGCACCCATGTCGCGACTGCGTTGTGCAGACCAGCCATAAATTGGGTCTGGTCGATTAAAATTATCGATAAATGGCATTTCCAAGGTGAATGATAAGCAATTATAGGTATACCCTACATAGGTGCTTGCAAGTGAAAGATCTGCTTGGCCGGGTTCATCGATGTCGTAGCCGTATTTTGTTTGGTAGTCTGGATTGCTGGTGAGTAATTGCTGTTTAAAGTTTGCTTCTAGATTGGCCAGTCTAGGTCCATATCCAGGGATGCCTTGGTTATCAACTAAAAATACGTAAGGAATTTCTTCGTCTCCGTGACAATCGATAAAAAGATCGACACCAGTCTCACGCATTTTTTGTTGTGTTAAAAACACTTCTGGGCTTTGGGCCATAGAGGCATTTAGCCACTCACGATTAAGATTAACTCCTGCTGCATTAGTTCGTAGATGCCCTAGCACGCTGCCGTCCGGATTCATGTTTGGAATAATGTAAAATACCGCACTTTCAAGCAGTGCGCGGCTACATGAATCATTTACATCTAATAATTTTTGTAATAACCCCTCTACCGCAAACTCAGCCATGGTTTCACCAGGATGTTGACGAGCAGTGAGCCATATTTTTCTTTTTTGAGGGGCGTCATCACCAATAGTCAAAAGGGACAAAGACCTACCTTCTAGGCTATTACCTAGGCTTGTAAGAGTGCATGAAGGGTAGGTTTGTGCCCATCCAATAAGTTCTTGGTGGCGTTCCCATGAGTAAGGTGTGAAAAAGCTATACCAAACTAGGTCATGCTCTGCTGCATGGCTAAAGGTTAATTGGCCGTTTTCATAGCGCGTGGTGACCCTAAACCACTCTTGCTTATCGTAGGATGCCACCACTTGAAAGTATTGCCAGCCCTCTGGGAAAGCTGCACCTGAGGCATTGGTGAGGCTTATCTCTAAGTTATTTTTGCCTTTAGCTCCAGTAACGGTAAAGTGAAACCACTGATAAAAATCGGATTGATTATCATGACGTATGGCAAGCTCAATGGGGTTGCTGTTGGCATCGATAATCTCAATATTGCCGCTATCAAACTTGCTGTTAATATAAATGCTCATGAGCTTTTCCTTCGCTGGGGCCACTTGAATTTAGTGAAATGTGAAGTTTGCATTAGCGTGCAATCTTGCGTGTAATTAGATGTGGGTATAGAGGTGGTTATCAGCGCCTCTAAAAGCCTCTCAGTAGCTAATTCAGAGTAATCTTTCGTAGTTGGGTTGGTGTGTCCTCATATGGCCTGAGGACGTGTAATTGGAGCATCAAGGTGTGTGATAAATGTCCCTTAGCTTGCACTGACTAAAGTGCTACTTTAAGCATTTTCAAGTTCAATCGCAATCACATAAAACACAGTCATCAAACTGATGAGGGTCAGACAAAGTAATGGGTTTTTTGATCTAGGGTTTTTGTAATATATAAAGCAACAAATGGCTGGGATAGCTGGATTCGAACCAGCGCATGACGAGATCAAAACCCGTTGCCTTACCGCTTGGCGATATCCCAGAAATGTCTTACATATTGATCAAAATGGTGGCTATGACTAGATTCGAACTAGTGACCCCATCATTATGAGTGATGTGCTCTAACCAACTGAGCTACATAGCCATTTTGACCGTTTTCAAGCACAGTGGCTGCACTTGAGGACGCGAATTATTCCTTGTTTTGGGGGTGCTGTCAACACCCACAAACAAAGCTTTTACACATTAAATCGGAAGTGCACTACATCGCCGTCTTTTACTCGGTACTCTTTGCCTTCTAAGCGCCACTTTCCAGCTTCTTTTGCGCCTTGCTCACCGTTGCCGGCAATAAAGTCTTCATAGCCAACAACTTCTGCACGGATGAAGCCTTTTTCAAAGTCTGTATGTATTACACCAGCTGCTTGAGGTGCTGTAGCATTTTGCTTTACAGTCCAAGCGCGCACTTCTTTGACACCTGCAGTAAAGTAGGTCTGAAGCTTAAGTAGTTCGTAACCTGCACGAATGACACGGTCTAAACCTGGCTCTGTCATGCCGATATCTGATAAAAACTCACGTTTATCTTCATCGTCTAATTCACTGATTTCAGCTTCAATTTGGTTACAAACAGCAACAACTTGAGCACCTTCGGTGTCTGCATAAGCTTTAACTGCGTCTAGGTGTGGGTTGTTCTCAAAACCGTCATCGGCAACGTTGGCAATATACATCGTCGGTTTGGTTGTAAGTAGGTGAAAGGATTTCACCATCGCTAACTCATCATCATTTAAATCTAGTGAGCGCACAGCAACGCCTTCACTTAGTGGGCCTTCTAGTTTTTCTAAAAGCGCCATAATAGTTTGGGCTTCTTTATCTCCAGTGCGAGCCACACGATGTACGCGAGCCTTCTGTTTTTCTACTGAATCTAAATCGGCTAAAGCCAGCTCCATATTGATAATGCCGATGTCATCTATTGGATCGATACGGTTTGATACGTGAATGACGTTCTCATCTTCAAAGCAACGCACAACGTGAGCGATAGCATCGGTTTCACGGATGTTAGCTAAAAACTTATTACCCAAGCCTTCACCTTTGGATGCGCCTTCTACTAAGCCTGCAATGTCCACAAATTCCATAGTGGTGGGCATCACACGCTCTGGATCAACAATGGCAGCTAAAGCATCTAAGCGAGGGTCTGGCATAGCCACTACACCTGCGTTGGGCTCTATAGTACAAAATGGAAAATTTTCTGCGCTGATGCCAGATTTGGTAAGGGCGTTAAATAACGTAGATTTGCCAACGTTAGGTAGGCCTACAATGCCGCAATTGAATCCCATGGGATACCTCTAGTAATAAATTAGTTAGACCGCTTTTTAGCTTGTGTGCAGGTCATTCATAGCTTTTTGCCACTGCCCAGACATCACCTGTGGAATAGCTTTCATTGCTTTATCCATCGAATGCTGGGTGCTGATGCGCTCTTCAAGAGGCGCTTTTTTTAATACGTAACTCGCTACCAGTTTGGCGTTGCCAGGATGACCGATACCTAAGCGTAAGCGGTGGAAATTTTTATCACCACTGAGTTTACTGATAATATCTCGTAAACCATTATGTCCCCCGTGACCACCACCTAACTTGAGGCGTGCAGTGCCAGCTGGTAGGTCTAGCTCGTCATGGGCAACAAGAATATTTTGCGTATCAATCTTATAAAAGCTACAAAGCGCTTGTACAGCTTGACCACTTAAATTCATAAATGTATTTGGAGCCAGTAAGTGTAGCTTTTGTCCATCCACAAAGCCTTGGCCATAGTCACCAAAAAAACGTTTTTCTGTGGTCAAGCTAATGCCTTCTTGTTTGGCCAGTTGTATAAGCCAGTCTTTACCTGCGTTGTGACGAGTTTGCTCATATTGAGTGCCAGGGTTACCTAGACCTACAATGAGTTTTATCGGTACATCAGATGTAGAGTTAGACATAGTCTGGGCTCCAAATAAAAACGCCTTTGTTAAGTGAATAACAAAGGCGCTTATACAGCAACAATTAAGTAATGCAGTATTAGCTGCCTTTAGAGCCGCTGATAGTTGCGATAGCTTGGTTGTGGTCATCACCTAAACGCAATGCGCGAATCGTTACGCCTTTTGGCAATACGATATCTGAAAGGTGAACAATGCCACCGATAGCTACATCTTGCATGTCTATAGTTAGACACTCTGGTAAATTTGCTGCCAAGCAAGAGATTTCAACTTCGCTTTTCGCATGAGAAACTTTGCCGCCTTGGATCTTAATGGCAGGTGCAGTTGCTTCATTTATAAACCTTAAAGGAACTAAGATGTTGATTAGGTTTGACTTGGTTACACGCAAAAAGTCAACGTGCTGGATTTCATTTTTGGCTGGGTGGCGCTGAATATCCTTAACAATTACAGGCTCTTCTTTGCCAGCAATGTTTAGAGTGATTACAGAGCTGTAAAAGCCTGCTGTTTCAGAAGCTTTCCAAAGGTCTTTATGAGCCAAGGTAACAGATTGAGGCTTACGGTTTTTTGCACCACCAAAAACGATAGCAGGTGTACCGCCAGTTAGACGACGTAGGCGGCGGCTCGCACCTTTCCCCAAGTCATCACGGGCTTCAGCATTTAGAGAGATAGACATTTGTCTTTCCTTATTTATTGTCCAGGGCACTTGCGACCGGTGCACTATAGGACGGTTAAAATGGCCTTATTAAAGGCCGATAGTATCAACGCGCGTTTACGACCTAATTTTAGGTGCGAAACATCGCGCTAATGGATTCTTCGTTGCAAACTCTGCGTACAGATTCTGCTAATAAATCAGCCATGGTTAGTTGGCGAATTTTGCTACAGGCTTTGCTGGCCTCAGATAGCGGTATAGTGTCAGTTACTACGAGTTCATCAAGCGATGAGTTACTGATGTTATCAACTGCAGCACCAGATAGCACAGGATGAGTAGCGTAAGCTACAACACGCTTGGCGCCATTAGCCTTCAATGCATCTGCTGCTTTGCATAAAGTGCCTGCTGTATCACACATATCATCTACTAATATGCAGGTACGATCTGTAACATCACCAATGATGTGCATCACTTGAGATTCATTAGCTTTCTCACGACGTTTGTCAATGATTGCTAAATCTGTGTTGAGCTGTTTGGCAACAGCACGAGCGCGTACAACGCCTCCAACATCTGGTGATACAACTAAAGGGTTGTCATAATCTTGTTTGGTAATCTCATCCAATAAAACAGGAGAGCCAAAAACGTTGTCTACTGGAATGTCGAAAAAACCTTGAATTTGTTCGGCGTGCAAGTCGACAGTTAATACCCGGTCAATGCCAGAACGAGCCATCATGTTAGCCACAACGCGTGCGCTTATAGGCACACGAGCAGAGCGGGGGCGACGATCTTGGCGTGCATATCCAAAGTAAGGTACCACTGCCGTTACACGTGCAGCAGAAGCTCGGCGCATGGCATCAGCCATTAAAATCAGTTCCATTAGGTTACTGTTGGTAGGTGCGCAAGTAGGCTGGATGATGAATACATCCTTGCCACGCACGTCTTCCAGTAATTCAATAGCACATTCGCCATCGCTAAAGGTGGACACTTTAGCTTCACCAAGAGGGACACCTAAACGATCTACAACCATTTGGGCTAATGCTGGATGAGCACTGCCGGTAAAAACTTTTAGTTTTGACACCTTGGGGGCACCTATGCTTTTTTATGGTTATTAAGACGCAAGCCAATGCTTACGAATTGGAATGTGGCTGGGATAGCTGGATTCGAACCAGCGCATGACGAGATCAAAACCCGTTGCCTTACCGCTTGGCGATATCCCATAAATTTCACGCGCATATTTTCGCGGAATTGGTTTCTAATGTCAACATAATTTGTGCCTTCACTGTCGGTTTGGCGCAAGCTTAGGGCTAAGGTTAGCGCTTAAATTGGGGCTAGGAAAGGGAGACAAGTTGCTCCAACTTTTTAGTACTAAAATAAGACGGATGTCCTCGCCAATAATTTCAATCTTCTTGGGCATTGCTAAAGTAACTAAGGAGTCTTCTTGAATATAAGGCAGGGTAGTGAGTTTGTTATAAGAATGGTAGGTCACATGCCAGCCTGATTGCTCTATTGTGCTTGCATCACCTTGTGGATTGTAACTTATTTTTGCCACACTATTAGGCTTTGGAATGCCTCTAACCCAATAGTGTAACTCCTGCATAGGGAATGACCACCCAAA
>DKMQ01000109.1 GCA_002470565.1 Oceanospirillaceae bacterium UBA7410
GCACGTATTCGTGCAGGTAAAGCTAGGCCTGGGATATTAGCGCTATTGGCAGTAGCCAAACGCCAGCATTATAACTTACAAGCCACAGACCTTGGTTTTAGTATAGGGCCTAGGCTTAACGCAGCGGGAAGGCTGGAAGATATGAGCTTGGGCATTGAATGTTTGTTAAGTGATGATGAGCATATTGCCGCCCAACTAGCGCAAGAATTAGATGAGCTCAATGCACAAAGGCGTCATATTGAAGCAGATATGCAGCAACAAGCTGGTAACATATTAACGCGTTTAGAATCTAGCCAAGACCAAGAACTACCAAAATGCGTGTGTTTGTTTCACCCAGATTGGCACCAGGGTGTAGTAGGTATTGTGGCCTCTCGTATTAAAGAAAAGTGGCACAGGCCTGCACTAGTATTTGCTATGGGAGATGCCGATACTCTAAAAGGCTCTTGTCGTAGTATTGCTGGATTTCATTTGCGTGACGCCATAGCAGCAGTAGATGCGCATAATCCTGGGCTTATTATCAAGTTTGGTGGCCATGCCATGGCTGCGGGCTTAAGCATTAAAGCTGATAATTTTGAAGCCTTTAAAGAGGCGCTAGACACCTATGCCCAAGAACATCTTCCAGATAGCTTGTTAGCTAAAGAGTGGCGCTCTGATGGCCAATTAAGTGCCCAAGAGCTGCAGCTTAATCAGGCCTTTTTATTACAACAAGCAGGGCCTTGGGGTCAGGGTTTTGAAGAGCCTACATTTCACGGTCGCTTTGTTTTAGTGCAACAGCGTATTGTAGGGGAGAAACACTTGAAGCTGGTGTTGGCAGATCTTCAAACAGGAGAGCTTGTGGATGCTATTTATTTCAACATAGACTTAGCGGTTTGGCCTAGCACCTGTGAGCAGGCAGACTTGGTATATCGATTAGATATTAATGAGTTTCGTGGTCGCCAGAGTTTGCAGCTTATGGTGCAACATATGACCCCAGTTGCGTAGTTTGGGGCCAGCAACGTTATTATAGTAAATTACTTTGAGGCGACTTAGGTTCTGAAGGGTCTGGAAAGTTCAGCTCTAGGTTCACCTCACCATTGGCTCTTGCTTGTTTGCGCTCCATAACCCGCTGATAACGCCTAGCACACAGTTTCATCACTTGAAGCTGCTCGCCTGTGTTCATTTCATGCCATCCAAAACGCTCATCACGTGAACGCATGCATCCTTTGCAATAACCCTTTGGGCTATTTTCGCATACGCCGATACACGGGCTTGGGGCTTCAAATAATTCAGACTGTTCCATAACGCGAAATATAGCAGTTTATGCAGATAAAGTCCCCATTGCTGTGATGTTTTGTAGTGACAACCTTAGGGTATAGCGATAGTCACAATCATCGGCAAATGATCAGAAATATGCCAGGTGTTTTTCTGCAGTACTTTAGCGTCTTCTACCTGCAATTGATCGCTATGCACAAAGTAATCGATGGTTCTATCAGGGGCAGTGACCTCGCGCCGATTAGGGAAGTGAGTAAACCACTCTTTGGCATTAGCACCGTTGGCCTGTTCTAGGCTTGGGATCACATTGAACTGTTGATAAATACCAGTTAATTCACTTTTTGGTTGGTAGTAACTACGCGCCGTGGCATCCATATTTTCATACTGGCCAGGGGGTAGTAGATTTAAATCTCCCGCAATCATCCATGGTTGCCCTTTGGCAGTTTTATCAGTTAATAATTTTTCTAAATAAGCCACTTGTTGTTGCATGGTGTTAGAGCCTTGGGCAAAGGCGTCAAAGTGGGTATTCATTAGTGTAAGCTGGCTACCATTGTTAATAGGCAAGCTTACTTCTTGTATAGCCCTGCGAAAGTTGAATTGATCACTTATGGGGTCAGTTTTGATAGTAGCAAGCTGGTGGCGCAGTGCATTACCTAATTTATATTTAGAAATAACAGCTAGTTTCATGCCCACAGAGCCCATAATTTGGGGCAAAGGCACAAAGCCTGCTTGCCAGTAAAAGCTTTCACTGTAGTTGTTGTATTCAGGTGGAAGTAAGCTCAACAACCTTTCAAGCTGGTCTTCGTAGTCTGTGCGTTTGGCATTGTCATGTAATTCTTGAAGCAGAATAATATCTGGATTTTTTTCAATAATCAGCTGTGCAATTTGGTTAAAGGTTTGATCTATGTCAGCCTTGCTAGCACGAATGTCTGGGCCGTCACCGTCTAGCCTGTCATACCAAAATTCATAATTTTTACCCGACATATACTGCACATTCCAGCTAAGTATTTTTACTGATTGACCAGACTCTAGCATGGGTGTGTTGGTTTGATTAACCACCACCTCTTCTTGCAAAGCGGGAGGGTGAAAAGTGATATTCCATATTAATATGCTTAAAGTAACGACTAAAACGACTAAACTAATGGTGATCCATTTAAGGCTTTTCATCAAAACTTTGAGCATGTTTTACTCTCTACTTATTAAATTAGGTATTATTCATAACAGTGTACGCATTTTGAGTGCTTTGCGTCCAGTTTGTGTGATTGACATTATAGTGAATTCTAGTAAAATCTTTATTGAACGATCATTCAATAAAAGCTCAGTCAATGATGCTTTTAACCTATGCTAACTTTACATCTAATCTTATTATTGGCTTAACCCTATGCAACATACACAGCTTTATATTCACGGTGCCCACCAAGGCGCAACGTCTAATGAAACCTTTATTAGCATAAATCCTGCTACAGCGTTGCCTATTGCTACCATAGATCAAGCTAGCCAAAAGGATGTAAACGCTGCGGTAGAGTCAGCCCAAGCGGGGTTTTATGTTTGGTCTAATATGATGCCTGTGGAGCGCGCGCGTATCTTGCAAAAGGCGGCTCAAATACTGCGCCAACGTAATGATGAGCTTGCACACCTGGAGGTGTTGGACACGGGCAAACCGTTACAAGAAGCCAATTGTGTAGACATTGCTTCGGGTGCAGATGTGATTGAATATTACGCAGGCCTTATTAGTGGCATGCAGGGCACTCAGCAAGATTTAGGTAAAGACGCCTTTTTTATGTCACGTCGTGAGCCTTTGGGAGTGTGTGCTGGTATTGGTGCATGGAACTACCCCATTCAAATAGCGTGTTGGAAGTCTGGGCCTTGCTTGGCTGCTGGCAACACCATGATATTTAAGCCTTCAGAAGAAACCCCTTTAAGTGTGATGAAATTGGCAGAAATATTCACTGAAGCAGGCATGCCTGATGGCGTATTTAACGTAGTGCAAGGTGATTATCGGGTAGGCCAAATGCTCACGGCACATAAAGACATCAGCAAAGTGTCGTTCACTGGCGAGTCTGGTACGGGTAAAAAAATTATGGCAGATTCTGCCTCCAACCTTAAGCAAGTGACTATGGAGCTAGGTGGTAAATCACCGTTGTTGGTATTTGACGATGCTAAGCTAGATAACGCAGTGGCAGGTGCCATGCTAGCCAACTTCTATACCCAAGGCGAAGTGTGCACCAATGGCACCCGAGTATATGTGCAAGCAGGTGTGTATGATAAATTTGTGGCCAAAGTAGTGGCTCGTGCCAATAGCATTAAGTTGGGAGATCCTTTAGATTTGGACACTCAGATGGGTGCCTTGATCAGTGCGCCACACCTAGAAAAAGTAATGGGCTACATTGAGGGCGCCAAACTTACCAGCGCACGTTTGGTATGTGGTGGTAATCGCCACCATAGTGAAGCCACTAAAAATGGTTACTTTGTAGAGCCCACTGTATTTGCAGACTGCACTGATGACATGGTGCATGTTAAAGAAGAAATATTTGGTCCTGTGATGTCTATCTTAAAGTTTACTGACGAAGACGAAGTGATTGCTCGGGCCAATGATTCAGATTACGGCTTGGCAGCGGGTGTATTTAGCCAAGACATTAGCCGTGCGCATCGGGTGATAAACCAGATGCAAGCTGGTATATGTTGGATAAACAGCTGGGGCGATTCCCCTGCAGAAATGCCTGTAGGTGGCTATAAGCAATCAGGTGTGGGACGTGAAAATGGCCCAGAAACCTTGCATCACTACACTCAAGTTAAAAGCGTGTTTGTACGTTTAGACGATTTAGAATCACCCTATTAAGGAGCACCCCATGACCAAGAAATATGATTACATTATTGTGGGTGCAGGCTCTGCAGGCTGTATCTTAGCCAATAGACTTAGCGAAAGTGGCCAGCATCAAGTGTTGTTGCTAGAAACTGGTGGCACAGATAAAAGTATTTTCATCCAAATGCCTACCGCATTGTCGTACCCCATGAATACTGCTAAATATGCATGGCAGTTTCATAGTCAAGCCGAAACAGGCCTTGATGGGCGGAAAATGCACTGCCCAAGGGGCAAAGTGTTGGGTGGCTCTTCGTCTATAAACGGCATGGTGTATGTGCGTGGTCATGCCATGGACTATGAACAGTGGCAAGAGCAAGGCGCTACAGGGTGGAACTATGCAGACTGTTTGCCTTACTTTAAACAGGCTGAAACATGGCAAAATGGTGAAGATGAATACCGTGGGGGCAGTGGGCCGGTAGGCACGTGTGGTGGCAATGACATGCGCCTTAACCCCTTATATCAAGCATTTATTGATGCTGGACAAGAAGCCGGCTACCCCTACACCAAAGACTATAATGGCCAGCAGCAAGAAGGCTTTGGCACCATGCACATGACCGTTAAAAATGGAGTGCGATCTAGCACCAGTAATGCTCATTTGCGCCGAGCCCTTAAGCGTTCTAACTTCACCTTAATGAAAAGAGTGACTGCACAAAAAGTGCTTTTTAATGGCCTACAAGCCAAAGGCATAGAATACCTTCAAGGTGAAAAAATAAAGCAAGTATTTGCCCGTAAAGAAGTGATTTTAAGTGCTGGCTCTGTGGGTTCGCCACAATTATTGCAACTATCTGGTATAGGCCCAAAGCAAGTGCTGGCAGATGCCAATGTGCCTTTATTACATGAGCTGCCAGGTGTGGGAGAAAATTTACAAGATCACTTAGAAGTGTACTTCCAATATCGTTGTAAGCAACCTATAAGCCTAAACAGCAAGTTAGATTACTTCAATATGGGGCTCATAGGCGCCCGTTGGATTCTTACTAAAACAGGTCTAGGTGCAACTAATCACTTTGAGTCATGTGGGTTTAT
>DKMQ01000067.1:0-20261 GCA_002470565.1 Oceanospirillaceae bacterium UBA7410
AAAAGCTGAGGCACCTGCTTTTTGTAAAGTAACGCCCAGTGCTTTTACATCAGAGCCTTTGGGGTGCAAGGTGAGCAGCTCTTCACGTAGCGCTTCAAAGCCTTGTGGGTCGTATTTTTCGAAATAAAAACCGGGTTTAAAGTGGTTGAAAAAGTGAGGGTCAGCTTTGATAAAGCTGAAAATAAGCAGGCTAGCCAACACTATTCGGAAAAACAGCCCTAAGGAAAAAAACCTTTTCTTGGGGTGTTCATTACTCTCTTTGTTGAGTTGATCTTTTGTCATGTTAACGATGGTGATACTCCTTTAAAAACCTATCTAGTAGTTATAGACCATGTTTGATAATTTGCAGAAAATAAGTAAGAAAAATTTGAATGTCGTTTTAAGGTTTAAACAGGTATTCTTTGGGCATGGATAGTCTTGCATTAAAAGCCTTTATGGCGGTCGCCGAACACGGTTCGTTTTCACGCGCTGCAGATGAGCTGTTTCTCACCCAGCCTGCGGTGAGCAAGCGCATTGTGAAGCTAGAAAATCAGCTAAAAACCCAATTATTTGATCGCATTGGCCGCAGTGTGTCGCTCACTGTTGCAGGCCAGCATTTGTTGCCCAAAGCCAAGGCCATATTGGATGCCATGGACAACACCGCACACGAGCTCACAAATTTGTCAGGCTTGGTGGGTGGTAAGCTGCGCATTGCCACTAGCCACCACATAAGCTTGCACCGCTTGCCCGTGCCTTTGGCTAAGTTTATTGCCCTTTACCCTCAGGTAGAGCTGGACATTCAATTTGCAGAATCTGAAGTGATTTATGAGGGAGTGTTACAGGGCCGCTGGCAGCTAGGCATCATTACACTTAACCCAGAGCCCCTAGCTCAGCTACAGCAAAAATCTATCTGGCAAGACACCATGCAGTTTGTGGCCGCACCTGATCACCCCCTTTGTAGCCAAGTTTGTGTAGATTTGTCTCAGCTCAGCAGCTTTCCTGCACTGCTAAGCAAATCCAACACCTTTACCCGTAGTATTATAGAGGGAGATTTTGAAAGACAACGCCTTGCACTAAATGTGGCTATGTCTACCAACCATTTAGACACCATTAGAATGATGGTAGGTATAGGCATGGGTTGGAGCGTTTTGCCCCACACTTTGATCAACTCACAAATTAAGGTCATCGACACATTGGCCCCGCCTATTATTAGACAATTAGGCTGCGTGTGGCACCCACAGCGCAGCTTATCCAACGCAGCGCAGGCGTTTATGGCGCTACTAGAAAAGTCTAAACTGGAGTAAGATTTTTGGGTGTGAACAATGCCTAATAAATATTCACTTACAACGCATTATGTTGTTCCCAATAGGGCAAACCTAGTTTAGAATGCGACAAATTAAATAGGTATAACAGTGTGACTTTTTACATCACTTTATTTGTAAATAAGGGCACTGCATAAAAAAAATAAAGAGGCAATTATGTCCGAAGAAAAACCTATCCGCTACGCTTTTTTGCAGCTGCCAAATTACTCTATGGTGACTTTTTCGTCTGCCGTAGCTAGCCTTCGTGGCGCCAACTATATTAGCAAAAAAGACCTATACCAATGGCAAGTAGTGTCTATGGACGGCGCGCCTGTCACTGCCAGTGTAGGCTTTGAAGTCACCCCTGTTATTAGCATAAACGAGCTTAATTTAAATAATTTAGAAGCACTGATCATTTGTGGCGGCACTCACATAGATCATGCCTATGACAAAAGCACCTTGGCGTTTTTACGCAAAGCAGCCAATGCAAAGGTGCGCCTAGGGTCTACCTGCACTGGCAGCTATTTATTAGCCATAGCAGGCTTGCTTGATGGGTACAAAGCAACCATCCATTGGGAAAATATAGCCAGCATGCGCGAAGAGTTTCCCAACGTGCAAATGTCTTCAAATTTATTCGCCATAGACCGGGACCGTTTCACCTGTTCTGGTGGTAATTCATCACTTGATATGATGTTACAGTTTGTTAGTCATCATCATGGCCCAGAGTTAGCCGCAGCTGTTTCTGAAATGTTTATTATGGAGCGCATCCGCGACCATCATGACACTCAGCGCATTCCATTACGCTTACATCTAGGCAACAGCCAACCCAAACTTATAGAAGCTGTGGCCTTAATGGAGGCCAACTTAGAAGAAACCATTAGTTTGGATGACTTGGCACAATATGTAGGTGTGTCACGACGACAGCTAGAGCGTTTATTCCAAAAACACCTAAAGTGTGTGCCCTCACGCTATTATTTAGAGCTACGCCTTAACCGTGCTCGCCAGCTTTTATTACAAACCAACTTATCTATCATTGACGTGTCTTTGGCGTGCGGCTTTGTGTCTGCTCCACACTTCTCTAAGTGTTATCGAGACTTCTTTGGTATTCCACCAAGAGAAGAGCGTCGCCGTTTCTCCCCAGGGCAAAGTGTTCGTGCAGCACAAGAAAGTGTTTCAGAAGTTATAGAAAGCGATTTTGCTGATGTAGACCCGTCATTTAACCCGTTTGAATGATTAATCCATCTGCGTAATCGCTATATGCTGCATCACATTAGCAAATAGCGTTTACGCATTAAGCACAGCTAAAGCAAGCTCGCTGCCTGGTAGCTCTAAAGCAGCAACCCACACTATCATACCCACCAGTGCCGCTGCTGTAAGCAAATACCAAATCAATCCAAATACGATGCCGTATGCACTAAGCTTAAATTTAGGGTCTTGATCAAAGCGATTCCAGTCTCCTAGCAGGTCGATTAAGCCCATAATGCCAAAGAAGCCAATTAGCGCAAAGCCTGCAGTAAAGCTATAACCAATAAGCAGCCCAGAAATAACCACCAAACCAACATAAATAAAACGGCTGCGGCCTGAATAAACCAAGGCTTTTATGACACGGCCACCGTCTAACGGGTAGATTGGCAGCAGGTTTACTAGGTTGATCAAAGCACTAACAGAAGCAACAAGCCCCACAAAGTGGTTATCAGTAAGCAAAAAGCCTATAAAAAAGGCCACACTCATGGCCAGACCAAACACTGGCCCCATCATAGAGATATACAAATCTTGCCAATGGGTTTTAGGCGCATCTCCCACTGCTATCCCACCCACAAATGGAATAATGTAAATGCCCTTTGTAGGTATACCAAAATGCTTCATGGCACGAATATGGCCATACTCATGAAACATCAAAATGCCAAGCAGAGTGACGGCAAATTCAAAGCTGAGCATAATAGTCCAGCCAGATAATGCCATGGCCACTAGGGCCACTTTAATCACCTTAACGCTCTTAAAAAGTTTAAGTGCGATGCCTATCATCACGCCCACACGGGCACGGTTATTAGTTTGCATAGTGCGTTTACCCTCTGCGACGGCGGCGTTTCTTTTCACCTCCTTCAGTTTCAGGGCTAGTCTCCTTAAGTGCTGGCAAGGTGACTACTTTTTCTAACTCTGGAAAAGCGTCTACCTTGTTTGGAAAAGCCATGGCATCAATAAATAATTGCTGAAAATCTGGCTCTACTGCGGTTTCAATTTTTTCAATATTACGCACAACCTGCTCAATTTCTGCGCGAGATAGCTCGTTAAGCAACGCTATTCTAGCACCTGTTCCAGCAGCGTTACCTGCTGAGGACACCTGATCTAGCGCACAGTCTGGAATTAAGCCCAACACCATAGCGTATTTCACATCTATATGGCTACCAAAAGCTCCCGCAAAACGAATACGGTCTACCTTATCTACCTGCTGATACTGCATCAGCAACTTTATACCAGCATACAGTGCGGCTTTGGCCAGCTGAATGGCGCGCACATCATTTTGCATTATTTTAACGGCGCCACGAGTTTCGGTGGCAGGCATTATTTCGTATGAAAAAGTACGACCGTCTGGTTGAATGCGCGGATTAACACTAGCCATAGAGCCATCGACAACACCATCTTGAGTGATGACGCCTGATAAATACATTTCAGCCACCACCTCAATAATGCCAGAGCCACAGATGCCTGTAATGCCTGTTTTTTCGGTGGCTTCATCAAAGCCTGGCTCATCAGACCACAATTCACAGCCAATCACCTGAAAACGCGGCTCTAAAGTAATGGGGTCGACCCTAATGCGTTCTATAGCGCCTGCTGCCGCGCGCTGACCACAGCTTATTTGAGCACCTTCAAAAGCAGGGCCTGTGGGGCTTGAACATGCCACTAAACGGTGGCGATTACCCAACACTATCTCGGCATTGGTGCCTACATCCACTAGCAAGGTCATTTCATCATGGTTATATGGCTCTTCTGCTAACACCATGCCTGCTGTATCTGCTCCCACATGCCCTGCAATACATGGCAACAAATAGGCCCTTGCCTGCGGGTTTAAATGCACACCTATGTCACGTGACAATGTATGCACGGCCATGTCTGTCGCTAAAGCAAAAGGTGCACCACCTAGCTCTACAGGATTAATACCCAATAACAAATGATGCATGATAGGGTTGGCAACAAAAGTGATTTCTAATAAATCTGTCACTTCACATTCAGCCTGCTTAACCAGATCTTTAACCAAGCCATTAAGTGATTCGCGCACGGCATTGGTCATATCCACTTCGCCGCCTGGGTTCATCATCACATAAGACACCCGACTCATTAGGTCTTCGCCAAAACGAATTTGAGGGTTCATAGCACCAGAGCTGGCTAATATTTCACCACTAGACAAGTTACACAAATGAGCAGCAATAGTAGTGGAGCCTACATCTACAGCAACACCATAGACCGCATCCTTTAAGCCAGGCCAAAGTGCAACAATTTGTTCGCCTTGGCGCACAGCCACAGTTACGCCCCACTTCCCAGCTCTTAAAATGGGCTGTATGGTGCTTAAAAGAGCCACATCATAAGACAAGTTAAGCAGCTGCCAATCAGCCTCTAACGCATTTAATAAACGCCTTAGATCACCTGATGGGTCGTGCATGTCTGGCTCTTGCACTTCTACATAATACAAGCGCACTAACGGATTAATCTCGATATCATGTATTTCTGCTTCTTTGCGCACCATTTGCTGGTGCACTTGGCTTTCAGCAGGCACATCCACCACGATGTCATTAAGCACCTTAGTGTGACAGCTTAAGCGCCTTCCAGGTTTAAGCTCACGGCGCTGCGCAAATTTAAGCTCAGGCTCCGTAATAGGCTCTAAACTTTGTGCAGTGGAAGTGATGCCAAACTTTGAAAAATCACCCTCACTGACCAAAATTTGGCAACGACCACAAATACCCCTGCCGCCGCACACAGAATCTATATCAACATTAAGATAACGAGCCGCTTGTAATAATGGTGTGCCCACGGGAAAACGTCCGCGCTTGCCAGAAGGAGTGAATACGACTAAAGCATCATCGGTATTAGTTTGACTCATAGTGTCATCTCAACGTGTGATCATAGGGTTTGGTAATTTAACCCCATATATTAATGTTTTAATTTTGCACAAAAAAGGGCCCACGGGCCCTTTTAATTATTTATTTTCGCCAATGCCTTCGCGCGCCTGCTAGGAGCTGCGACGACGGCCGCCAGTGCGACCTCCACGAGAGCCAACACCTACAGCGCTGCGATCTCGGTAAGCGTCAATCCAGTCCTTACATTCAGGGTCATGACCCATCATTAAGTTACCACCGCGTACTCCCAACATTACTTCTGGGTGCATTGGGTTGATGATAGCAGAAGTCATGCCTGAGGCAACAGCACAGGCAATAAATGCACAGTTAACACCGTTGCGGTTTGGTAAGCCAAAGCTAAAGTTAGACGCACCACATGTAGTGTTCACTTTAAGCTCAGTGCGCAAGCGATGCACTAGTTCCATCACCTGACGACCTGATGTATTAATTGCCCCTACAGGCATAACCAATGGATCTACTACTACGTCACACGCTGGAATGCCATAGTCTGCAGCTCGTTGTACAATCTTCTTAGCTACTTCAAAACGCACATTGATGTCTTGTGAAATACCTGTCTCATCATTTGAGATGGCAACCACAGCTGCGCCGTATTTCTTTACCAATGGCAATACACGATCCAAGGACTCATCTTCACCCGTTACAGAGTTCAAAAGCGCCTTACCCTTATATACAGCAAGGCCAGCTTCTAGGGCTTCAATAATCGATGAGTCGATACACAATGGCACATCCACCAAAGCTTGAACCAACTGAATGGTTTTTGCCAAAATAGCAGGTTCATCTGCTAGTGGAATACCCGCATTAATATCCAAAATGGTAGCACCTGCAGCAACTTGTGCTAACGCATCAGCTTCTACCCGGCTAAAGTCACCATTTTTCATTTCTTCGGCCAACAACTTACGACCAGTGGGGTTAATACGCTCACCAATCACGGCAAACGGACGATCAAAACCAATGACAACTTCTTGGCTAGCGGAGCTGATAATCGTATCAGTCATTTCAAATTCCTACTTTAGTGTCTAATAAAGGTCAGTTTCCTGACCCAAAAAATAATTACGAGTTAACGGTGAAGCCTTTACCGTTGAGTTCAAACTTTCCATCTTGTACGTCATACATCCATGCAGCAGATTTCTTTAAGCCACCCAATGGATACAAATGACATTGGGCAATCAAACAATCTGGATCATTATGCATGCCTGTAACAATATCGCGCATCAGCTGGCTTGGCTCAGAAGATGGTGCATTAACATACTGGCCCAAAAAGGAATCTTTTAAACCCAGCTTTATCATGTTCATAGGGTTGCGTGTTAAAAACCGCACTGAAGCTCCTACACCACAATGAGCAGCGTGGCGCATTAAGGTTTTAATAGTGGCAAGGCCTGGCACACCTATATGAATAGGTAGCTCATTACCTGCAGCGCGAATTTCACGCTCCCAAGCAAAAATAGGCTCGGCTTCAAATACAAACTGAGTAGCTAAATATAGACTCAAATCGGTTTGCTTAGCAAAGTCGTTCTTTTGTTTAATCGCTAAGGCGCAATCAGCTGGACTAATATCTGGACTACCTTCTGGATGCCCAGCTAGACCCATTTTCAAAATGCCATACTTTTCAAACAAGCCTGTTTGAAGCACTTCAATAGAAGAACCAAAATCACCCACAGGGGTAGTCACACCACCACCAATTAACAACCCTTCAGTTACACCTGTTTCACCTTGTAGGGAAGCAAGATTTTCTTCTAAAAATTTGGCAGAAGGTATAGAGCGAGCCGCAAAATGAGGCACAGGATTAAAGCCTTCGTCTTTTAAACGGCGCACCGTAGCCACAGTGTCTGAAAAATCTGAGCCAGGTAAAAAAGTAACGTAAACAGTGCATCCTGGGCGCAGTAGTTCTTTAAAGTCTGCCACTTTGGCCGCGCCACCTGGCGTAACCTCTACAGTTGTTTTTTGCATCAAGTCAATTATGGCTTGTTTTTCTGCAACGGCATTAAGTGCCATGGATACATCTCCAAAAATATAGGGATAGTTGGATCACCAACTACTGGGCAATGCCGCCTGCAGCTACTAGTGTGGCTAAGCGTTCATCTGTGTAGTCTGTTTCTATCTGCTTTATAGTAGCTTCTAACACGGTCTCTAGGTCATCACCACACGCTTTGGTGTCACGACGCCATTCTTGCAAGTAACCATCACTGCCGTATAGGCCAGCACGCATGGCGGCTTTATCTATCGCTTTTTCAAAGCGCTCTTCTAACGGACGCTTTGCACTGGTGCGGCCTTGCTTCACAATGACTTGGGCGGGAATGTCGCGCCACATAACGATGGTTAATTTGGCCATTTTATTACCTGTTCTGTGTATTTACTATAATGAGCGCTTAGTTCTTGAGCCATTTGACCGTAACCAGTTTCTATTCGCTCGTATTTTAAACCTAATTTTTTTGCCGCCTCTTGTGCACACTGATCAAGCTGCCGATTAGGCTCCTGCACCAAATAAACTAACTTTGTATAATGTGCAAACATCACTTCTATAAGTTTGGGATGTTTGTTTAACCCCATACCTTCCATGATGAGTTGTTCAAAATGTTTGGCCAGATAATCAGTTAGGTAAAATGTGCCTAGCTCGCGCTCTGACATGGCCGCAAAATTTTCACTGCCACTATAAAACTCATAACAATGGGCCCCAGATAAACGTTGAATGTTATATTTTTCCAACACTTTATCTAGCATGCCTCCGGTACCACAATCCCCAAATGCTGCAAACACATGATCATAATCTGCAGCATAAGCTGCCAGCCGCTCTTCAACGGCTGCCGGTATTTTATCAGGTCTGTTATGAAGCTCAGCAGGGATTTGCGTTACTTTTAAGTTTTGCCAGCCCGCATTTTTTGCAACTGCCATCACTTCTCTAGCAATGGCACCACAGGTAATCACAAGCAAGCTAGCAGGCTGCATGGTCACCTCTTTATAAATTAAGCTGCGCGCTTTGTTGCGATGAACTTCTTTGCAGTTTCTACAGCAACAGCAGCATCACGACAATAGGCGTCTGCACCAACTGCATCACCAAACTCTTCGTTAAGTGGAGCACCACCTACAAGAATAATAAAGTCATCACGAATACCCTGCTCTTTCATGGTGTCTATAACCACTTTCATGTAAGGCATGGTGGTAGTCAATAATGCTGACATACCTAAGATGTCTGGCTTATGCTCTTCTAAGGCTGCAATGAACTTATCTGCTGGGCAGTTAATACCCAAGTCAATCACTTCAAATCCAGCACCTTCCCACATCATAGCTACAAGGTTCTTACCAATGTCGTGGATATCACCTTTCACTGTGCCTATAACAGCCTTACCTACAGGTAATGCGCCTGTTTCAGCTAGCAAAGGGCGTAATATTTTCATGCCCGCTTTCATTGCGTTTGCAGCCATTAGCACTTCGGGTACAAACAAAATGCCGTCACGAAAGTCTATACCTACAATATTCATGCCGCCCACTAAGGCTTCATTTAGCACTCTATCTGGTGCCCAACCACGGCCTAACAATATGGTAGTTCCCTCAGCAATTTCGTCTTCCATGCCATCATAGAGGTCGTCGTGCATTTGTGCCGTAAGATCTTCATCACTAAGACTATTAAGGTCAAGATCTTCTTCGTACTGGTCTTCGGACATAAATTGTACTCCTACAATAAACATGGCATTACATTGAGGTTTCAACGAATGGCAATATAGGCCGCTAGATTATCTAGGATGGCCTTTTTGAGCTAACTTGCCTACGACAAAGCATTATCGAAACGCGACTCTTTAGACATCCAGTTACTTCAAAGCCACAAACTATTGTAACACTGGCAAACCCATGCCTTGCGTGATTATTATCCATGTGGCCTGAATGAAATTCATACTACGATCGATCTGCATTCACGCTTGTGATCAGTTCTGTCAGGGCAACGGCCTAACATGCTAATGGAAATTAATATAAAATAGCCCATCAACGAGTAGGTCTATCATTGAGCAACCCTCAATTAGACTGTTTTTTTATCACCAACATGAGCTATCCATCATGGCACACCTTATCGACGGCAAGCAGTTTGCTGCTAAATTACGTGAAAAAATGACCGGTCAAATTGCTTCTATTAAAGCAGACCACAACATCGTTCCAGGCTTAGCCGTTGTGCTAGTGGGTGAAGATCCAGCCAGCCAAGTGTATGTGCGTAGCAAAGGCAAGCAGGCTAAAGAGTGTGGTATTACCTCTATTGAGCACAAGCTAGAAGACACTACTTCTCAAGAGTTTCTACTTAACCTTATCAATGAAATGAACAATGACCCTGCCATCAACGGTATTTTGGTGCAGCTACCTTTACCTACGCACATAGACTCTGCCAAGGTATTAGAAGCCATAGACCCCGCCAAAGACGTGGACGGCTTCCACCCCATTAACGTAGGTATGTTATCCACTGGTGGTAAGGGCATGGTTCCTTGCACTCCACTGGGCAGCTTGATGATGCTACAAGATTACCATGGTGACCTAACGGGCATGACCGCAGTAGTAGTGGGCCGCTCTAACATTGTGGGCAAGCCTATGTTTAACCTGTTACTACAGCAAAGCTGTACCGTAACCATGGCCCACTCACGCACTAAAAACATTGAAGACGTAGTACGTGCAGCCGACATTGTAGTGGCCGCAGTAGGCGTGCCAGAGCTTGTGAAAGGCGATTGGATTAAGCCTGGCGCTACAGTGATCGACGTGGGTATTAACCGCATTCAATTGAAAGACGGCAAAACCAAGCTGGTGGGCGACGTACATTTTGAAAGTGCGCAAAAAGTAGCTGGCGCAATCACCCCTGTTCCAGGTGGTGTGGGCCCAATGACTATTGCATGTTTGCTTTATAACACTATGGTTGCTGCGTGCCGCCATAACAACGTAGAGCTACCTGCTGCATAAAAGTAGGTAACATAAAACACTGCATCAAGGCCTCATTGAGGCCTTTTTAATGCGCGTCTACTTTTGATTTGTGTATTAGGTTTACGAGGGCGTGTAATTTTCACCCACAGAGCTTGCGCAAATACGGCTTAGCCGATTGAAAGAAAAGCCTGTTTTGTCATGCCACTCATTAAAGCAGCGTTGCACTTTGGCTAGGTCTGTTTTGTTTGTGGGTACATTGGCTACGTCTATGCCTGCACCTTGTAAACAAGTGACTACGTCTTGGGTGAGCATAAAAGTATCTAGCCCCATTTGGCGTAGCATGCGCGGGCCACTCATGCCCCCTAAGCGACAACCTACTTTCTTTAAATGGCTATAAAGGCCTGTGAGGTCTTCTTTTGGCCACTGCGCCAAAAATGCAGCATAGCTTTTGTGCTCCATGCCAATGTCTACAATGTAACTAGCGTTTTGCGGCACACTCATTATTTTTTGCATATTGCGCACGATGCGTTTATCAGTACCAAACTTTTCTAGCTGCTCTGGGCTTAATAAGATTATTTTTTCAGGCTCAAAACCAAAAAATACGGTTTCAAAGTCTTCCCATTTGTTTTCAATCACGCGCCACACAAAGCCTGCTTGAAACACCACCTTGGTCATCATGGATAAAAAGCGGGCATCAGATTGGGACAAAAAGTGGGCCTTTGGTAAGGGCTCATAGATCATGGCCTCAAGCCCCCTTTCGCCGCCCTTGCGAAAAAGTGCTCGCTCAAGAATTGGCTCAAACTTTGCCATGATTTACCTCTCACATTAGATGTGTTGATTAGTTGTTAATAGCTATTTCATTAGTAAAAACTAAAACCGCCCTTTTCACCCAACGATACAACAAACGCCGGGCATAAAAAAGGCCCCTATTGAGGCCTTTTTATTGCTTTACAAACGCTTACTTATAAACAGGGAAACGTGCACAAAGTGCTGATACTTTATCGCGCACTTGGGTATTAACCGCTTCGTCGTCGATATTGTCCATTACGTCACACATCCAGCCTGTAAGGTCACGTACTTCATCAGCACCAAAGCCGCGAGAAGTTACAGCAGGTGTGCCTACACGGATACCTGAAGTTACAAATGGAGACTGTGGGTCGTTAGGTACAGAGTTTTTGTTCACTGTGATGTGAGCCTTGCCTAAAGCAGCGTCAGCAGCCTTACCCGTAATGCCTTTAGCAATTAGGTCTACTAGCATTAAGTGGTTCTGCGTGCCGCCTGAAACGATCTTATAACCACGGGCTTGGAATACTTGCGCCATCACCTTAGCATTGGCACAAACTTGGCCTTGATATTCAGTAAATTCTGGCTCTAGGGCTTCTTTAAATGCCACAGCCTTAGCTGCGATTACATGCATTAGAGGGCCGCCTTGCTGGCCTGGGAATACCGCTGAGTTAAATTTCTTCTCTAGAGCTTCGTTAGCTCTAGCAAGAATCAAACCGCCTCGTGGGCCACGTAGCGTTTTATGTGTAGTAGTGGTCACAACATCAGCATATTTTATTGGGCTAGGGTAATGCCCTGTAGCTACCAAGCCTGCCACGTGAGCCATGTCTACGAAAAGGTATGCGCCTACGCTGTCTGCGATGTCACGAAACTTGCTCCAATCCATCACCTGAGAGTAGGCAGAAAAACCTGCTACGATCATTTTCGGCTGATGCTGCGTCGCTAAACGTTGAATTTCTTCGTAATCTAGTGTGCCCGCTTCGTTTAAGCCATATTGGATAGCGTTGTAGTTTTTGCCAGAAAAGTTTACATGTGAGCCATGAGTTAAGTGGCCGCCATGGGCCAAGCTCATACCCAAAATGGTATCACCAGGAGAAACTAAAGCTTGATATACAGCAGCGTTGGCTTGTGAACCAGAGTGAGGCTGCACGTTAGCGTAGTCTGCACCAAATAGCTCTTTAGCGCGATCGATAGCCAATACTTCTACCTTGTCTACAAATTCACAACCACCGTAGTAACGCTTATGAGGGTAGCCTTCAGCGTACTTGTTGGTTAAGCCAGAGCCTTGGGCTTCCATTACTCGGGTGCTGGTATAGTTTTCAGACGCGATTAGCTCCACGTGATCTTCTTGACGCTGCTCTTCTTCTTGAATACCGGCCCAAACTTCTGGGTCAAAATCACTAATACGATCAGACTTATTAAACATTACTTAACTCCCAAAAAATGAAATCCCTAATACAGGGGACATAAACTACTAAGATTAAAAATCTATACCACCATGTTTGTTATTTCAAACACAGTTAAACTAAAGTCTTATTCAATGGTGCATGATAACTACAATAACTAAGCTCATTTAGTTTAAAGCGACACTAGGTTACACAGCAGCGAATCAAGGCACTGTTATAACGCCACATCTGTAAATTTGGCCAATATTATAACAGAGCCCCAAGGCTAATGAGTTATTATCAGTAATATTTATTATTGTTATAACAGATGAGCTTATGCTGAGGCTTTAACGATCAACAACACCATATCTCTAGAGCCTGTCACTTTTACTTGAGTACCCACAGGAAGGTTAGTTTCAGACTCTACACGCCATAGGGTATCGCCTACTTGCATTTTGCCTTGGCCGCCTGTCATTTGCTGTGTTAGAGCAAACTCACGACCAATCAACTGTGCAGCGCGATCATTGAGTTTGGGATGATCTGTGTCTTGACTGAAGCTTTTAAAACGATACCAAAACCACACCGAGCAAGCGATGGACAAAACGGCAAACAAACCAAGCTGCTTTTGCCATGATAAATCAGGCCAAATATAGCTGATCAGTGCCAGCTCGAAGGCGGCCATAACAGTGCCCAACAAAAACCCTGTAGCACCTAAAATTTCCAAAGCAATTAAAACAATGGCTAAAATAATCCAGTGCCAAAATTGCATGGTTTCAAAAAACTCTATCATGATGTTTTAGTACCCATATCTTTAACAAGCTCAGTGATACCTGAGATGGAGCCAATCATACTGGTAGCTTCCAGAGGAATCATCATTACTTTATTATTGTCAGAAGCTGCCAACTTACCCAACGCGTCAATGTATTTTTGGGCGATAAAGTAGTTCACTGCTCTAGAATCACCATTTTGAATGGCTTCAGACACCATTTGCGTCGCCTTCGCTTCAGCTTGTGCCAACCGCTCACGGGCATCTGCTTCACGCTTAGCCGCTTCTAGCTGCCCTTCTGCTTTAAGGATTTCTGATTGTTTTTGCCCTTCGGCCACCTTGATTGCTGCTTCTTTTTCACCTTCGGCTTCCAAGATTTGTGCTCGTTTTTCACGCTCAGCTTTCATTTGCCTAGCCATCGCCGTCACTAAGTCTTGTGGGGGTGCAATGTCTTTAATTTCGATACGAGTGACTTTAATACCCCAAGGGTCAGTAATGTCATCTACCTTTGCCAACAAACTACTGTTGATGCGCTCTCGGTTGGATAACATTTCATCCAGTTCCATAGAGCCCAAAACGGCACGAATATTGGTCATTACCAAGGCTTTCATTGCACGCTGTAAGTCGTTCACTTCATACGCAGCTTTAGCGGCATCTTGCACTTGATAAAAGCATACGGCATCGGTCATTACTTGCGCATTGTCTGATGAAATAATTTCTTGTGGATCTACATCTAGCACCTGCTCCATCATATTGAGCTTTTGTCCGATGGTGTCAATAAATGGCACTAAGATATGTAGCCCCGGACTTAGCGTGCGAGTGTACTTACCAAAACGTTCTACAGTCCAATTGAACCCTTGAGGCACCATGCGGACGCCTTTTAAAATAACCAACACGGCCATAAAAAAGAAAAACAATGCGGTTAACGTTTGGCCTAAATCTGCGATATTCATAAACAGTTCCTTGTGTATGTGTGTGAATGATTAATCATAGCTGTAGTTTAGTGAAAAAGCATGGATAATCCTAGGAAATTTACCTATCAAACTATTTCCTGACCCAAGCCTATGTGCGAGAATAGCTTTAGTTTATGCTTTTACTTTAGTTATAGCAGCCGACTTCAAATTAAGGAACGATCATGCCCAACAGCTTGTCGAGCAACCTCCGTCAAAATCAACTGACCGCTTTTTATGCTAAGGGAGCTATTGAAGCACTCACAGCCTTGAGCAAAAAACGTTCACGCGTTCATTGCATCACCAGCACTGTAGCACAGGACATCTCCAGTGATGTGATACTAGCGATAGGTGCAGGCTCAAGCTTTACTTTGGGCACGGAAGAAATTACTGAATTAGTCGCAGTTACCAATAGCCTGGTAGTCAACATTGGCACCCTAGACAACAACCGCAAAAACGCTATTCGCGCAGCGCTTCAAGCGGCTAATGACTATTCAAAACCTTGGATTTTAGACCCTGTTTCAGTGCACGCTTCAAAAACACGTTGCGCCTATGCCAAAGAGCTATTACAACATAGACCCCATGTAATTAGGGCTAATGCTATGGAAATTAAAGCTTTGGTAGGCTCATCTAGCCCTATGGCAGCTCAAGAGCTAGCATTACAACAAGGCTGCGTGGTGGCACAAACTGGTGAAACAGATTTAGTCACTAATGGTGTGAAAACCATTATGATTGCCAACGGCCATGCCATGCAAACTAGAATATCTGCTATGGGCTGCGCCACTACGGCCTTTATGGCGTGTTTTATGGCAGTAGATCACGATGCATTTGATGCTGCAGTGCAAGCATTACTCACCATGGGTGTATCTGCAGAACTTGCAGCTAATAAATCTTTTGGGCCTGGTAGCATGCACATGAATCTTTTAGATTCACTTTACTCTATAAACGAAGTGACTCTTGCTCGCTACGGTCATGTATTAGAGCTTGAAGCGTCTAAATAATACGACAAGCATTACATCAAGACGCATTAAGGTGCGCAAAGGCAACTTGTAAGCCAGCCACCTGAGGGCTTTGAGTAAAATCACAGCCTTGTTTGATATGGCCCAAATGGTGGGCCATTAACTCCTGCGCTTTACTTTCATCCCCACACTTCACCGCTTCTAACAAATGACTATGTTCGTCTCTAGCACAGGCATTGCCTCCGCCATGGTTATACATAGTAATGATCAAAGAAGTTTGGGATATGAGCCCTCTTAGGGCATGTATAAAAGGCTGATTACCCGCAACAATAGCCAACTGCAGATGAAACTCTCCTGATCGACGCAATGCCGTTGCCATGTCACCTTGGTCAATGGCGCTTTGCTCTAAGTTAATCATCTGCTGCAAATATAAAGCATCTGCTTGCGTGCAATGCTTACAAGCTAGCTTTACCACCGCAAGCTCAATAATATTGCGAGCTAAGAGTATTTGCTCTGCCAAATCAGGTGTTGGCGAAGCCACGTAAGCTCCACGGTTTTTGTGGATTTCTACGACCTGTTCTAGCTGTAAGCGCTGCAGTGCTTGCCTAATAAGCGTGCGACTCACATTAAATAACTCGGCAAGCTCTACTTCATTGAGCTTTGTGCCAGGTGACAGACGCTGAGATAGGATGCCATCAAACAACTGTCGATAAGCATCCATCGGCGCATCTTGTTTACCCAAAGATTGCAACACGCTATTAGCTACCTCTGTAAGTAGAATAGCTGTATGGCGAAACCAACAAAGGCACGTGATAATGATCACAAGCTTGCGCAATGCCAAAGCGTAAAGTCACATCACTTAAAAATGCTGGGCTTGGTTGAGCCACATTAGCTTGTGTAAAGTAAGCTTCAACACCAAATTCAAGCTCATATACGCCTACAGTAAAGGCATCATCCTTTAACAAAGGGCCTTCACAACGTCCATCGCTGTTGGTCATTTGCTGACTTAATAGCTCGCGCTTGTCGTTTGTAATGCGGTACAAACTAACTGACATATTGCTGCCAGGTACGCCTTGAGCAGTGTCTAATACATGTGTGGTTAAAAAACCCATGAAATCATTCCTTATTTAAGTGCGCCTTGCGCTATCCAAAGACCCACAAGGTCACGCTCGTCTTGAGTCATACCGGTCATATTGCCCAACGGCATGATATGGCTAGCAACTGATTGCAAATAGATGCCGTCTTTATGCAGCTGCATCTGCTCAATAGAATCAAACATCACACCTGCTGGCGCTGTGGCAAAGCCTGCAAAAGTGGGCGCAGCCGCATGGCAAGATGCACAATGAGTGGTGACCACTGCAAACGCTTGATCTGCAGTGACTGTCACTTGTGCTTCACCGTTGGATGCAGCTTTATTACTAGCACCTGGTAAATTTGGCACAGTCACGTAAGCCATCACCAACAAAGCCAAAACAGCAGCAGGTAAGGCCCATAAAAACTGCTGGTTGTTGTGACGGGTGTTGAAATAATGCCTTACACCCACACTTGCAATAGATAGACCCAACAAAATAGCCCAGTTCCACTCATGCCCATAAGTGCTTGGAAAATGACTGCTGATCATGATGAAAATCACAGGCAATGTAAGGTAGTTGTTGTGGCGAGAGCGTAATAAACCCATCTTAGGTAAAGCTGGATCAGGCGCTGTGCCTGCCTCTACCGCCGCTACTAAGTTTCTCTGAGCAGGCATAATGACAAAGAACACATTACCTACCATCATGGTGCCTATAATCGCACCTACGTGTAAATAAGCTGCACGACCGGTCATAAACTGGCTAAAGCCCCATGACACAAACACCAAAAACAGCATTAAGGCGATGCCTAATAACAGTGGCTGATGACGCAATGGGCTCTTGCATAAAAGGTCGTAAACTATCCAACCTACAAACAAACTACCAAAGCCAATAGCGACACCCATTAAAGGTGTCACACCAGAGCCTGGCATTATTAAATAGGTGGCTGCATTTAGATAATACACCACGCTTAAAAGCAACACCCCTGTTATCCATGAGCTATACGCTTCCCACTTAAACCAGTGCAAATGCTTAGGCATAGTTTTGGGTGCCAATTTGTACTTTTGTAAATGATAGATACCACCACCATGGATGGCCCATAATTCGCCTGCTAACTCTTCATTTTTTACCTGCCTGTCTAGATTATTTTCTAGCCAAACAAAATAGAAAGAGGCACCAATCCAAGCAATACCTACAATCACATGCACCCAGCGGATGGCTAAGTGTAACCATTCTAATAAATGAGCTTCCATAATTATTCTCTACGTTTAATTACTATTGATATATTTAAAGGCCGAATTCTTTCATCAGGTCTGCTACGTCTAACTGAGCGCACTGATCTTCTTCAAAAAACACTTCATTAAGGTTGTTGCCAACACCCGCTCTGTCGACTACTAAAAAATCTTGCGTGAGTGCCAAAATTAAAAGCGGATGATGCCATACGCCAATTTGGTAGTTAACGCCTTGCTTACCATTGGTAACAAACGCCCGCAAATCTGCAAGTTTAGGCTCTGGGCCAGGCTTTGCCACCACCACTAAAAATGGTGTTTCGTTTAAGGGCATAAAAGCCTGACTACCCAATGGATGGCGCTCCATCATGTTTATTGCCATGGGCAAAGGCCGCCTTTTGCTACTAAAAATGCTCATAATAGCTTCATCTTCAGGCTGGTCAGTGCCTACGGTTGCCAGCTTATGATGACGCCATGTGTAGCCTTGGTTTATACCAAAGCCGTCTCCCTCATGGGCCTCGATCACATCACCAAAATCAGCAAATGCTTTGGCTGTTAAGCGTTCAATGGTAAGTGAGGTAGCCATTAAGCACCTTTTCCTTGGGCCACAATACGGCCTTTAATACGCAAGCGCGACACGCCGCCGTCTGGGAAAATGTTTAATCGAACGTGGGTTACCGGGCCTAAATCAGACACTTGATCAGTGTATTGGTGAATGTGATGCATGCTTAGCTTTTGTGAGGGCAATAGCTCTGGCCAGTATAAGCTTTGAGCAGCCATCTGTTCATCACTACCACCTTCTACAAAAGCGGCTTGAATAGAGCAAGAGTCTGGAAAATTGCCTTTAAAGTGAGCCGTATCTACTTCTATTTCACTCACTACTCCAGCATGGCCTAGGGCGATAATTACCCAATCAAAGCCTGGAATACGACGGCGTGCTGTTTCCCAGCCATCACCCATATTAATGCCACGTCCTGGGGCTAAAATATTATCCATAGTACCAAAGTGTTCATCGCTACAAAGTAGCGCACGCCCACCATTGCCCATAGCGGCAAGGTCTACTAGCTCATCAGTTTGGCCTGACCAATCTTTTGCTACTTCACCATAAATGCGCAAGCGAGCCACACCACCGTCTGGGTACATATGAAAACGCACATGGCTAAACACTTCATCACAGTTGATGGCTTGAATATGATGGCTGTCGCCTTGCAGATTTAAAGCGGGCTGAATCTCTTGCCAAACAGTGTCATCTGTTGGGTCACCTTGAGCCAAATAACACGCCTCTAAAGACACGCTAGGGGCATAGTTACCCGTAAAAAAGCTGGTATCAATATTAAGGCCACGAATGCGCCCAGGCAAACCTAAACGCACAGTGCAATGGTCATGGCCTTGCTGGCGTTTGCGGCGAGATTCCCAGCCATCCATCCACTTGCCGTTGTCATCATAAACCCCTTCTTTCCATACTGGAGCATGATTTTGTAACATGCGGTTCATGTCAGCAAAAAAGTCATCAGTGGAATGAATCGCTTTGGCCCCAAGGCGTGCGTCGGCCAAATTGGTCATACGCGCGTAGGGATTATTAGGTTTTTCTTGTTGTGTCATGATTTATCCTATTAATAGATACAATTTACATATCGGCCATGCGAAAGCTGGCAATTTTATTTATTTCTTCCAAAGCTTGAGCAAACTCAACCTGTGCAAGGTGATTGATGCGGGTTTCAAATGCCGCTAATATTTGGTGCCTATTGCTGCCCTTTACGGCTTTAATAAATGGAAACCCAAATTTTTCTTTATAGGCATCATTTAACTGTGTAAAACGCTCAAACTCTGCCGCGGTGCATTCACTAATGCCTGCACCAGACTGCTCTGATGTAGAGGCTGCAGTGAGTTCACCACGAATAGCAGCTTTACCTGCTAAATCTGGGTGGGCACAAATCAGCGCTAATTGCTGATCTTTAGTGGCGTCTAACATTACTTTTTGAAACACTGGTAAAAGTGCTTCTTTATGATCTAAGTCTGAAGACATACCCAAATCAAACACCTTTTGAGCTACCCAAGGAGAGTGCTCATAAAGGTCTTTAAAATGTGCCACAAATGCCTGGCAAGACATTTTGCTAGGCGTGCAGGTAGTTAAACGTGTCATATGAATGTCTCTTAGGCTTTGTTTGTGGCAACAGCTGGATGATGCTGTTGCCAATGGCGAGCAATATCAATGCGCCTAGCACACCAAACACCTTCAAACCCAGCCACATATTCTAAAAATCGCTGCATGCCTTTAAGCCTTGCAGGACGACCTAACAAGCGACAATGCATGCCTATAGAGAGCATTTTAGGCTCTGTGGCGCCCTCTTCATAAAGCACATCAAAGGCATCTTTTAAGTATTGGAAAAACTGTTCGCTAGTGTGGAAGCCTTGTGGTGTAGCAAAACGCATGTCATTGGTGTCTAAGGTGTAAGGGATCACCAAATGAGGCTTACCTTCACCACTGCTGCCACGGCTCCAAAACGGCAGGTCATCACTGTAATCATCAGAATCATATGCAAAGCCGCCTTCTTCCATCACAAGGTCGCGCGTATTAGGGCTATTACGCCCTGTATACCAGCCTAAAGGACGCTCACCTGTGACTTGAGTGAGAATATCAATCGCCTCAAGCATGTGCTTGCGCTCTAATTCTGGGTCCATGTATTGGTAATCGATCCAACGCAGCCCATGGCTACAAATTTCGTGGCCACTAGCATGCATAGACTGCACTACTTCTGGATGACGTTGCGCAGCCATAGCCACGGCAAAAATGGTAAGGGGTATATCGTGTTTTT
>DKMQ01000067.1:20333-22862 GCA_002470565.1 Oceanospirillaceae bacterium UBA7410
CCCTTAAAGGGCTGCACACCGATTAGCTCAGACAAAAATGCTTCAGACTCATCGTCACCATGCAAGATGCAACGTTCACCACCTTCTTCATAGTTGAGTACAAAAGATAAAGCAATGCGGGCTTTATTGGGCCACTCAACTTTGGGTGGTTGGCCGTTATAGCCAATCAAATCACGGGGATATGCTTGTGTCATCTCTGCTTCGCTTAAATTGTATATTATATTGTATACAATATAATTGAAGCTAAGAAAAAACGCCAGCTTTAAGGGAATAAAGGTAGATAACTTTTAGTTTGGTAAAGCGCTAAATATTAAATCACCGTAATAAGTTTGCGCCTTACTATCGCTGTTATCTGTGTCTGTCATAATGGCGATCACATTAATGTATTGATAGGCCTTACGATTAGCAGCCTCACTGCCCTTATCACCAAAGGTGGCTATTAGGTCTGCATATACATTGCGCTGCTCCTGGTACCACTGGTTTGTGTTTGAGTGTTTGCCTTTTACAGACATCATTTTTACACGGGATCCAGCAAATGGGTTATCCCAAACTAAGCCTTCATCTTGATTACTAGACCAAACGTAGTTTAAAGACCTACTCTTCCACACCAATACGCCTTTATCGATCACCACGTATATTCTGGCAGCATAGTCATCACCTTGTTTGGTGCGCTCATCTAGCCCTGTGAGTTTATTCTTTATTAGCCAGCTCCAGCTTAAGTGTGGCGTAGCGATAAGGTCTATATTTTGTTTTAACAATAGCCCTGATGCGGCATTTTGGCTTGTAGCATGCAAAGAAACTTGGCCTTGGTAGCCTTTAACGGTGTAAACGGACTCACCATCAAATACCTTAGGCTCCCAGTTTTTTATGCCGTTATCACCTAAAGAAGTGATGTTGTTATCGGCCTGTACATTAACGCACACTAATAACCCTAGAGCCATTATCATCCACTTAGCCATACTAGCTTCCCTGTCATCATTTATTTATTGTGTTTTTACTATATTTTTTCATTAGATTATATTTTGCGACATTTTTTATACTTTACAAGCCATAATCACGCTCTACTTTACTAATGCGCACCTTAAATGAGCTATACCAAGACTTGCGCCCTAGTGTTTGGGCATGTAAATGCTCTGTGTTCATTTTCCATTGTTTTATAGACTCTATGTCTGACCAGTAAGACACGGTAATACCCACCTCGTCCCTAGCGGACTCTATGCCCAAAAAACCCGGCTGTTTTGCTGCCAACTCCACCATGGTGTTAGCCATGGCATCATAGCCATGATCACCTTGGGTGCGAGTAGAGGTGAAGATTACCGCAAAATAAGGCGGCTTGGGGGTATTGGCGATAACAGACATTGAGTTTCCTAAGGGTGACTAAAAGTGGGTGAAAATAGGTTTTAACTGCATTATGAGCATTTGAAAATTAAGCATAATCATCACACCAGATAAACCCTTACTGCTATAATGCCCACTATTGTGTTTAATACTACTTATCAGGGCTACTATGTCATTTTCAAACCTAGGGTTAAGCGACCCCATTTTACAAGCAATTGATGACTTAGGTTATAAAACCCCTACTCCCATTCAAGGCCAAGCTATACCTGTCATCTTGTCGGGTAAAGACCTTATTGCCACTGCCCAAACAGGCACAGGCAAAACCGCTGCCTTTGTATTGCCCATTCTAGAAAATATAAACAAAGACCGCAAACTCCGTGGCAAACGTATACGCACACTTATCCTTACCCCTACAAGGGAACTAGCCGTGCAAGTGGCTGACAATGTAGCGGCCTATAGTAAGTACCTTGGCCTTACATCTATGGCGGTGTATGGCGGTGTAGACACGCAGCCACAAAAGCAGCGCCTTATAGAAGGCATTGATGTGCTGGTGGCAACCCCTGGCAGGCTGATAGATTTGGCCCACCAGCGCGCATTATATTTTGATGAGCTAGAAATACTAGTGCTAGATGAAGCCGATAGAATGGTGGATATGGGCTTTGGTGCTGAGATTAATAAAATTATTGAGCGCTTGCCCGAAGCACGTCAAAACCTGATGTTTTCTGCCACCTTAAGCGACGACGTGCTAGCCCTTGCCGATAGCTTTTCTGAAGGCGCATTGGACAGCCGCGCTGTAGAGCTTTCTATCTCACCTAAAACCACCACAGCACCCAACATAGACCAGTGGCTGATTACCGTGGACAAAGACAGAAAATCTGCCCTGCTTAGCCATTTGATTACTGATCAGGCATGGGATCAAGCACTTATTTTTATCGAGAAAAAACACGGCGCGGCCAAACTAGTAGACCAGCTAGGCAAGCGCAACATAGTAGCTGATGCGATACATGGTGATAAAAGCCAAGCCTCTCGTGAGAAGATTTTGGCCGATTTTAAATCTGGCAAGCTTAAATACCTAGTAGCCACAGGTGTGGCAGCGCGTGGCATAGACATAGGCGAGCTAAGCCGAGTGGTGAACTATGACATGCCATTTAAGCCTGAAGAATACATTCACCGTATTGGCCGCACCGGCCG
>DKMQ01000076.1:0-37359 GCA_002470565.1 Oceanospirillaceae bacterium UBA7410
ATTTTTTTGCAATAGTGTGAAATAAATTACGGCTTTGTAGTGGCTTACCACCTAATATTTGATTTAAATTAGCGCGCGCCATATATTTGGCTACTTTAAGGCATTGTGTCTGTGTGTATTCACCTGCAGCTAATTGCAATAGCACCTGCCCACTGATCAAGGGTGTATTAGCTTGTTCACTATCTATGCCTTGACTTAAACAAACCCCTTGCAGCGGATGCAGCACATAGCTGCCTTCAGGGACAACGTCTTTGAAGCTAATGTAGTCTTTATCTAGCACCATATGATACCCCAGTTCGTCCATTAGATGGACCTCAAAAGGCCTCAAAGATTGCTCTAATATGGGATTATCTACTAAGCCATTTAATAAGGCTTGGTAATAGGCAAATAAGTTGGGATGAGGATCATCAAAAGCCAATAACTTGAGCAAAAGCTCGTTAACATACAGCCCACTGTAAAGGTAATCACCAACGATCGTTAAAGGTGGACCTGCCGCATCGAACTGCACACTGGTACGCACTTCACCACGCCCTGTAAAACTGACCATCAGCGGTGTGAATGGCTGAACCAAAGCTCTTTTGGCAGATTTCTTACCCTGAGCTTTTCGCGCCCCATGAACAATAACCGACACTCTACCCTGATTAAGCGTAAACAAGTCTGCTATCACACTGGTTTCTCGCCATGGACGACTGTGTAATACGTAGGCCGGTTGCTGCTGTGTCATCTTATTTTAGTCAAGACCATCGTAGCCCAAACTCTGCAAGGCACGCTCATCATCAGACCAGCCACTTTTGACCTTTACCCAAAGCTTGAGCATTACCTTACATTCAAACATGCGTTCCATATCTACCCTGGCATCACGTCCAATTTGCTTAATTCGATCGCCTTTATCACCAATAAGAATACGCTTTTGCCCTTTACGCTCCACTAAAATGAGAGCGCCTATGTGCAGCACTGGGCCATCTTGGGCAAATTCTTCAATTTCCACAGTCATTTGGTACGGCAACTCATCACCAAGTTGGCGCATGATTTTTTCACGAATGAGTTCAGCCGTAATAAAGCGCGCACTGCGGTCGGTCACCTGGTCTTCTGGAAAAAAGTGACGACCATTTGGCAGCTGATCCAGCACACACTGCTCCAACTGCTCTACAGAAGCGCCTGTATGGGCAGCGATAGGCACAAGCACCGCATCTGGTAAGCGCAGCTGCACTTCTTGTAGATAGGGTAACAAAGACTGCTTATCATCCAATATATCAATTTTATTAATGGCTAAAATAACGGGACAATTAGCAGCTTTAACCTTTTCATACACATGCTCGTCTGCATCATTCCAACGCGTACGATCTACCATAAAAATGACTAAATCCACGTGCTTTAGGGCACTTGAAGCAGCTTTATTCATATAACGGTTAATCGCCTTATCTTCTTGGTCAATATGTAATCCAGGGGTATCTACATAGACCACTTGCACCTCACCTTGAGTTTTAATACCCAAAATTTGATGGCGCGTTGTTTGAGGCTTACGAGATGTAATGCTAATTTTTTGACCCAAAATGCGATTAAGCAATGTGGACTTGCCAACGTTAGGCCTTCCAACAATGGCGACATAACCACATTTTGTGCTGCTGTCATTTTGGGCTGCTAGCCAAGTATCTAAATCTGTCATGGTATATTTTCTGCTATAAAGACTCTTGACCAAGCTGCTGTAGAGCTAACGTGGCCGATTTCTGTTCTGCGATACGACGACTTGAGGCTTCTGCCTTGGTAGGTTTATCCAATAAGTCGCTGTGGCATTCTATGGTGAACATCTGTTCATGATCCTGCCCTTTAACACCAATGAGGTGGTAAACAGGTAAATCGCACTTCTTTGCTTGCAGGTATTCCTGCAAGCGTGTTTTAGGGTCTTTTTGATTATCTAACAGACTTAGATTGTCTAGACGAGAGGCAAACCAAGATAAAATACGTTCTTGGCAAACAGCCATTCCTGCATCTTTATAAATAGCGCCAATAATAGCTTCGGTGGCGTCTGCTAAAATTGATTCTCTACGCTGCCCACCGCTTTTTAATTCTCCCGCACCCAGCTTTAAACATGGGCCTACCTGCATCTCTATTGCTACTTGTGCAAGAGTCACTCCTTTCACCAGACCTGCACGCAGGCGGCTTAATTGGCCTTCACGTGCTTTTGGAAATTTGTCAAACAAAGCATTAGCAATAACAAAATTCACAATAGAATCCCCTAAGAATTCTATTCGCTCATAATTGTGGTGCCCACACGAACGATGCGTAAGCGCTAAGTCCAAAAGACTAGTGTCATTAAAAGAGTAGCCAATCGCAGCACACAAGGTGTCAATTTTTTGCTGGTAAGCAGTCTGAGCAGGCGCTTTCATATTAGTCTATGCTACCTGCAGTACTGAAGTTGGGTAAACTAAAGAAACTTTCCCAGTGCAACCACACAGCAACTGCCTTACCTGTTATATTTTCTTCAGGCACAAATCCCCAATAGCGGCTGTCGTTACTGCCGTCTCTATTATCTCCCATCACGAAGTACTGTCCAGGAGGTATAGTGACCTTGCCATTTTTTCCAGGGCTTTTATTGCGCCATATTTGGTGTTCGCTATCACCTAGCTGCTCTGTATATATTTCTGTAGTTGGCGAAGCATCAGCAACATAAGTTTGAGTCATCTGCTGACCATTAATATAAATCACTTTTTCGCGCAGCTCTAATGTATCTCCTGGCACACCAATCACCCGTTTAATAAACTTAATAGACGGATCTTGTGGGTATTTAAACACCATCACATCGCCTGCTTTTGGCTCATTAAAATCAAGCACTTTTGTACCCAATACAGGCAAACGCACACCATACTCAAACTTATTAACAACAATAAAATCCCCTACTTCAAGGGTAGGCAACATAGAACCTGAAGGGATTTGGTAAGGCTCCATAAAAAAAGACCGCAGCACTAACACAAACGTAAGCACGGGAAAAAACGAGCGACTATAATCTGCAAACATTGGCTGGCGCATGATCTTTTCTTGGGCTTCTTGAGGTAACTCTCCCGCTGCATTGGCTGTAGCTAGGGCTAAGGCCTTTGCACGAGCAGGCTTCCATAACCATACATCTAAGGCAAAGCCAGTACCGAATATGCCTACCAATACAGTAAGCAATAGCTCAAAATCAAAATCCATCATGTAAGTTCTCCTAACTGCCTGCCAATTTATCTTTTTAACTGTCGATCTTCAATACGGCTAAAAAAGCATCCTGTGGAATTTCAACACTGCCCACTTGCTTCATGCGCTTTTTACCTTCTTTTTGTTTGGACAAGAGCTTTTTCTTACGACTAATGTCACCACCATAACACTTTGCTGTCACGTTTTTACGTAAGGCTTTAACCGTAGTACGAGACACAATATTGCCACCTATGGCTGCCTGAATAGCAACGTCAAACATTTGACGGGGAATGAGCTCTTTCATTTTTTCACATAACGCTCGGCCACGAGTCTGAGCATGATCACGATGCATAATCACAGCCAAAGCATCCACTCGCTCACCGTTAATCAGAATATCTAATCGCACAAGCTTAGCTTCTTCAAAACGAACAAAGTTATACTCTAAAGATGCATAACCTCGACTCACAGACTTAAGTCGATCGAAAAAGTCTAATACCACTTCACTCATAGGCATGTCATAAGTCAGCGCTACTTGGCTTGCAGTGAACTGCATGTTTTTTTGTACACCCCGCTTTTGTATGCACAAGGTGATCACGTTACCTAGGTGTTCTTGTGGTACCAAAATATTAGCTTCAACTATAGGTTCGCGCATTTCTGCAACACCACCCATATCTGGTAATTTTGATGGGTTATCTACGTAGACCACATTACCATTGTTAAGCTCTAATTCGTAAATTACAGTAGGTGCCGTGGTTAACAAATCAAGATTATATTCACGCTCTAAGCGCTCTTGAATAATCTCCATGTGCAACATGCCCAAGAAACCACAACGAAAACCAAAGCCCAGTGCATCTGAACTTTCAGGCTCATAAAACAAAGAGGCATCATTAAGGCTTAATTTGGCGAGCGCTTCACGGAAATCTTCGTAATCATCAGAACTGGTAGGAAATAGTCCTGCATACACTTGAGGTTGAACTTTTTTAAAGCCTGGCAAGCTTTCTACATCAGCGGTTTTAAGATGAGTTAAGGTATCGCCCACAGGAGCACCATGAATATCTTTAATACCTGCAACAACGTAACCTACTTCACCCGCTCTTAGTATTCCTGTTTGCTTGCGCTTTGGAGTAAATATACCAATGTCTTCCACACCATATTGTATGCCCGTAGATTTGACGATAATTCTGTCTTTCTTACGCAATACGCCATTTTTTATACGCACCAAGGAAACAATTCCAAGGTAGTTATCAAACCATGAATCAATAATTAACGCTTGCAGCGGCTTGTCTTCGTCACCTACTGGAGGTGGAATCAATTCTACTAATTGCTCCAACACAGCTTCCATGCCTAAGCCACTTTTAGCAGAAGCCTCTACGGCATCAGTTGCATCAATACCAATGACTTCTTCTATCTCTTGCTTCACCTTATCTGGATCAGCTTGAGGAAGATCCATTTTATTCAACACAGGCACCACTTCCAAACCTAGCTCTAAAGCTGTATAGCAGTTGGCAACAGATTGGGCTTCTACGCCTTGAGCTGCATCAACCACTAACAAAGCACCCTCGCAGGCTTCTAAAGAGCGCGAAACTTCGTAAGAAAAATCAACGTGGCCTGGCGTATCGATAAAGTTTAGCTGATAAGTTTTGCCATCTTTACTATGGAAGTCCAACGTCACACTTTGAGCTTTAATAGTTATACCGCGTTCGCGTTCAATATCCATGGAATCCAGCACTTGCTGCTCCATTTCACGATCCGACAAACCACCACACATATGGATAAAACGATCAGCTATAGTGGACTTACCATGATCGATATGAGCGATGATAGAAAAGTTACGAATCAGGGTGTTGATGGCCATGAGATGACGTCCAAGTTACCCCTGCTAAAAAACCTAGATCAGGGAATATAAAAGAGCGAAATTATATCCTAGTTGAAGCTAAAAAACCGCAGCAAGGTTAATTGCTGCGGTTTTGTTAAGGTCATTTATGTCTATTTTTATGACTTATTAGAGCATTAACTCTTTCAACCAGACTTTTGCATCAAATGCGCTTAATAATGTGCCATTTTATTATGCATTTGTTGGTATTTTTCTGATTGCTCCGGAGTCAGCAGTTCCATGATTCTGACTTCAGTATTACCTTGATCTATTAGGTGCTGCCCCATATATTTACCTTGCAAGATTCCAATTTCTTGAGCCTTAGCGATATAAGCCTCGCTACCAGAGTCTAACTTAGCCAATTGACCAAGCGTCAATGCCATCAGTTCATGATGCTTTGTCATATCTTCATATTGAGCTTGCAGAAGCTCTTTAATGGCGCCTTCTTGAACATCAGTTAGGTTCAGAGATTTAGCCATACGGTGCATCAATTTTTTACTGTTTTTGTGTCCATGCTTACCATCCGCCTTAGCAGAGCCTTTTTGATCCCTATGCTCTGCTCCACCTGTATGACAGTCTTTTTTATCTGCCATCACAAATCCTGTTCCCGCCATACTAAGCAACGCTATAGCCGGTATGGCGATTAAGCTGCGCTTGATATAAGTTTTAATAATATTTCTCCTTGTGAGTTAGTTGATACCCGATCGGGCTAACTCTATTGTACGTACACAAATGTGAGGGTGAGTGTACGCACTGCAAAGGTATGCAAAGATAATGTTGTTATTTAATAAAGACTTAGCTTCAACTATTCATAGTGAGTGTAATTTAGTCTACCTGCGCCAAGTTACCTTTTTCCTGCAACCAAGTTTTGCGATCGCCTGCGCGTTTTTTAGCCAACAACATGTCCATCACTTCCATAGTGCCATCACCTGGCTCTAAGCTTAACTGCACCAGTCTGCGACTGTCAGGCTTCATGGTAGTTTCACGTAATTGAGATGGGTTCATTTCGCCTAGCCCCTTAAAGCGCTGCACATTCACCTTACCGCGTTTTTTTTCTGCCGCTATATGATCCAACACACTTTGCTTCTCGCTTTCATCAAGGGCATAAAATACTTCTTTACCTATATCTATTCGGTACAAAGGCGGCATAGCCACATACACATGACCGGCTGCCACAAGTGGTTTGAAATGACGTACAAACAACGCACACAGCAATGTCGCTATGTGTAAGCCGTCTGAATCGGCATCAGCTAGGATACAAATCTTGCCGTAACGCAATCCCTCTAAATCATCAGCCCCTGGATCTACACCCATCGCAACAGCAATATGGTGCACTTCTTGGGAGGCCAAAATCTGTCCAGAATCCACCTCCCATGTGTTCAATATTTTTCCACGCAGGGGTAAAATAGCCTGAAACTCTCTTTCACGAGCCTGCTTTGCAGAACCACCGGCAGAGTCACCTTCCACCAAAAATAGCTCTCCACGACTCACGTCAGTGCCACTGCAGTCTGCTAACTTTCCAGGTAACGCTGGGCCTTGAGTGATTTTTTTACGAATGACCTTTTTACCAGCGCGCAGGCGCTTTTGAGCATGATTAATCACTAACTCTGCTAACACTTCACCTTCGTCTGTATGTTTGTTGAGCCATAAACTAAATGCATCTTTCACTTCCCCAGACACATAAGCCACTATCTGGCGAGAAGAAAGCCGCTCTTTAGTTTGACCAGAAAACTGTGGATCCTGCATCTTTACCGACAAGACAAAGCAGCACCGGTCCCAAATATCTTCTGGCCCAAGCTTCACTCCACGAGGAAGCAGTGCACGTATTTCACAAAACTCCCTTAGCGCATCCAACAACCCACTGCGCAGTCCATTCACATGGGTGCCGCCTTGAGACGTTGGAATCAAGTTTACGTAGCCTTCTTGGGTTAGTTCACCACCATCTGGAAGCCACTGCACTGCCCAATCTACACCTTCAATTTCACTTTTACGACTACCCACAAATGGCGTTTCTGGCAGACAATTGAAACTTTCATTAGCACTTTGCAGATAGTCTTCTAAGCCTTCTTGATAAAACCACTCGTGCTTTTCTTTAGTGGCACTGGTAAGGTCTAAAAAAGTGACCTTGAGACCACTGCACAACACAGCCTTAGCTCGCAGCACATGCTTAAGGCGCGCCACAGAGAACTTAGCTGAATCAAAATATTGAGAATCTGGTAAAAAGGTGACACTAGTGCCCGTGTTACGCTGGCCTACGGTATCTACCACCTCTAGGTCACTCACCTTAAAACCATCGGCAAAAGTAATACGGTGCACTTGGCCGTTGCGCCTAATTTTTACTTCTAAACTTGAAGTTAAAGCGTTTACAACAGAAATACCTACGCCATGTAAGCCGCCAGAAAACTGATAGTTTTTATTAGAAAACTTACCACCAGCATGCAAGCGCGTAAGAATAAGCTCGACACCACTAACACCTTCCTCCGCGTGAATGTCTACTGGCATACCACGACCATTATCTACCACCGTGAGTGAGTGATCACTATGAAGAATGACGTCGATTTGATCAGCATGCCCGGCCAAAGCTTCATCTACTGAATTATCAATGACTTCTTGCGCAAGATGGTTGGGTCGACTGGTATCGGTATACATACCAGGGCGCTTTTTAACTGGGTCGAGGCCACTTAATACTTCAATAGAGTCTGCTGTGTAATTATCTTGTGCCATGGAGTTATTTCGCCAATAAAAGTCATTTTAAGGTTAGCGACAATCTAACACCTCGTCGCTAATTTGCAATAGTAGCAGTATTTAATCACAACTGAGACGTTTTATGCTTAGGTAATCTTTGTACATTAGTTGATATTTGACCATTATCTAGCAGGCTAAACAGCCTTAATCCTGGGCCTAATTCTTCTTGCACCTTATCTTCTTTTTGCTCACAGGCAAACTGCACTGCACTTGAAGGAGTAGCAAGAAATCTTGCACCGCCTATTAACTTATCAAATTCTTGATGTACATGCCCACACACCACGGCCTTAACATTCGCATGCGCTGCAATGACCGCATTAAATTGCTTTGAGTTACCCAGCATAATATTATCTTGCCATAAGGAATTAACAGGCACTGCATTGTGATGCATAAACACACATGTTGGAGTTTTTGAATCAGATTTTAACACCTGTTTCAGCTCTTCCATCTGCGCTGATGACATACTTCCCCCGCCACAACCATCTGCTAGCTCGGTGGTGTTTAACATGAGTAAGCGCCAATGCTCATAATCTAATACGCGCAGTTGGCCTACCTCCTGACCAGAAACCTGAGCCATAGTAGCTGCATTATCATGATTACCCGGCAACCAAATACACGGGTAAGGTAATTTTTTGAGCTTATTCTTTAAGCGAATATAAGCTGCTTGACTACCAAAATTACTCAAATCACCAGTTAAAATCAACACATCTACTGGCCCATAATTACGCAACCACATCAAACATTGATCGACATGGGCATCGGCATCAATCCCCTTATAGGGCGTATTAGGATTCTCTTGCAAGTGACAATCAGTAATTTGTGCAATATGTAACGTCATACCCTACTCCACTGCTTTTGCAGCCTAAGATAATGCTGTTGAAGCCACTGGGCAGCGATAATGGTAGCCGCATTGGTCAGCTTACCTTGCTCTAACATCTGCCCTAAAGCCTGGCGTTCTAAAACACACACTTGAATGTCCTCACCTTCTGTAGCCAACCCATGCACACCAATTACTTGGCTAGCATCCACAGGCGCACAGTAGATTGCTAAGGTTTCATTACTGCCTCCAGAGGAGACCAAATATTTACATACTAACTCTAAATCATTTTGATCAATAATAGCCCCAGATTCTTCTTTACACTCTCTAACGGCAACCTGTTCTGGTGTTTCTAATGTATCAATCATACCCGCCACCATTTCCAGCTGCCATGGGCCTTCTTCATGAGTCATAGCACCCACTCGAAATTGTTCGATTAATACCACTTGATCGGTGGTGGCATCGTACATGAGCACCGCCACAGCAGGCAAACGCAACACTAATTCTCGATCTAGCACTTTGCTCCAGCCACCTTGAAACAAACGATGCTGCAACTTGACCTTTTGTACTTGATAGAAACCTTGGTATACAGTTTTTCGATCGGCTATACGTACATCTGATTGGTTAAGCACGGGTTTGTACATGACTATCGGTTATCCTGTTGTTGATGTTTGGAGGGTGGCTATATTGTGGCTTACGTTATGGTCTCAGTCTTTGTCTGAGCTTTGACTAACTTCTGGCTCATCATATTGGCTAACTGGAGGGCATTTTCAACGCAATCACCCACAGCCACACCATCACGCCAGTTGCTGCGCAGATGTAATCCAGGAAACTGTGCTAGTGCCTCATCTATTAACGCAACCTTAGGTAGGTGCCCTAATTGATACTGAGGAATAGCTTTGGGCCATAAACTTTCTTCATGCCATAAAGGCTGTCCTTGAATGCCTAGGTAGGGAGATAGTTCTAGCATCACAAGATCTGTTCTTTGCTGTGGTGTTAAGGTCATTGCATGTTGCCCACGACCACCACCAATAAACACAGTGATAAGGTGTTGATCATCTGGGCACCTTTGAGAAAAAATACTCGATGGGAACAACACACCTAATGTTTGCTTACCTTCTTTAGTAGGCAATAAACAACCAAAACCATCTAAAGCATGCTCGATTTGATCTTTATTGAAGGCCATAGTGATGCTAGCGACAGCAGGGTAATCAATAGCTTGCAAGCACGCCTTGGCTTGCATTAATAACGCTTCATCTGTGGGCACTAAATCGTCTATTAGTCTAGCCACCTGAGCTGCAGGCACGGCTAAGACGACCTGCGATGCTTGCCAAATTTGATCACCCGACATAGCTTGATAACCAAACTGCGCACTATAGGTAATATTATCCACTTGAGTGTTGAGTGAGATAGCTGGGCCTAGCTTTTGTGCCAAGGTAGCAGGCAGTTGGTATAAACCACCAGCAAAGCTCATCATCGCACCATCTAGGGATGAAATACCTTGCTCTTTTTCAAGCTTTTTTTGACGCGATTTGGCTTTCATTTTCGCCACGCCACCTATAATCATAGACCCATACTCAGACTCCAAAGCATAGATCTTAGGCACTGCAGCACGCACTGAGAGCTTTTCTGGATCACCTGCAAATACACCAGAGATAAATGGGTCAATCAACCAATCAAGCATTTCATGGCCTAGCCTTCGCCTAACATGTTCGGCGATACTCTCTTCAGATGTGGCTTTGCCAACGAAGGGCTCAATCAGTAATCTTAGTTTCCCAAAAGTACTAAGCACTCCAGTGGTAAGGGCTTCTTTAATATTCGAAGGCAAGGCCAGCATAGCGCCTTTTTTTCCAATGTAACGTCTATGAGCGGCTTTGTTTGCCAGAACAATGTGGGGCTTTAAACCCACTTGTTCAATAAGCTGCGCCATAGCTGGTCGATTATTGATGAAAGAATTGGGCCCACGCTCCCATTGGCAACCATGCTTTTGTACACTTTGTAAGTTGCCACCGACTTGGTTGCCTGCTTCCAACACAGTGACAACAAAGCCTTGTTGCTGCAAAAACCAAGCACTTGCTAGGCCAGAAATACCTGCACCGATAATGAGCACATGATTATCATGCTCTAAGGTCACAGGAACTTCTGGAAATGGACTTAAAATTTGCTTGTTGGCCCATGGTTTATCGTCGTTATGCATCATGTTATCTCACCTCGTAGCAATAATGTAAGGTTAGCAGCTTTGACCTAAATAGGCTTTAATATGCGTATCCTTGTGCTGCAAAAAGGCGGCACTAGGCCCAGTCCAATGGACTTTACCTGCCTCAATAAAGACCACAGTATTGGCCAGCTCTAAAGCGTCTTTAGGCTCATGGGTTACAAGCAATACCGTCAATTGATTCTGCATTGCCAAGCGCTTAACTAGAGCTGACATTTCTTGCCTTAACGCTGGATCTAATGCACTAAAGGGCTCGTCTAACAACAATACAGGTTTGCGGCGAACCAACGCACGCCCTAATGCCACTCTTTGCCTTTGACCTCCTGAAAGCTCCTTTGGCAAGCGCGACCCTAAACCTTTCAGGCCTACCTGTTCTAGCGCTTTATCGACTTGGGTTTTTTCAATCTCGCTCAACTTGAGACTTGTCCGTATCCCTAAAGCTAAGTTATTAAATGCTGACATATGGGCAAACAGATTATGCTCTTGGAACAAAGTTGTCACAGGCCTTACTGCAGGCTCAAGCAAATCTACCCGTTGATCGCCAATAATAATTCTAGCTGCGTCATCATCGGTGGTTATAAATCCGGCAAGCAAATTGAGTAAAGTTGACTTGCCAGAGCCACTAGCGCCCATGATAGCTACCACCTGACCTTGAGCGATTTGCAAATCATAAAGAAATTGCTGCTGTCCTAAACAGCAACTTACTTGCTTAAAATTAATCACCTTTGCCTCCTACTAGACGCTCTAAAACCACAAAAATAGTCAGGCATAACCCTAGCAAAACTACTGCAGTCACTCCTGCCGCATCACTTTGATAACTGCCCAAGCGCTGGTACATAAGTAATGGCAAAGTTTGTATGTCTGGGCTACCAAACAAAGCAACCACCCCTAGGTCGCCCGCTGACATAGCTGCAACTAAAGCTAATGCCAAACTGATAGGTTTGCGCAATATAGGCCACTCAACCTGTTGTAGTCGATGCCAACCTTGCACGCCTAAGCTACTGCATAGTCGTCCATAATCTTTATCAATTTTCAAATAGGCAACTGACAAAACACGTAACATATAAGGCAGCCCCATAAGAGCGTTTACTAATACAACAATATAAAGATTAATAGCGAATATGTTTACATGGCGGTTCAGACCTATAAATAGCCCTGTGGCTAATACTAATGGTGGTACAACTAAAATCACAGATCCCATCCATTCTACGGCTAAAGCTGCCGATGCGTTACGATCACGCCAATGACGCTGGGCAAGCAGCAACCCCGAGGCCATTAATAGGCTCACAGAAGCTGACCCTAGGGCTACCCACAAGGTATTATTGAACGCGTTCCACAATCGCAGGTCAAACAAAACATCAAACCAAGCAGTGTTAATACCCGCGATCACTACCGCTAACAGCGGCACCAACACCAATAAAGTCGCCAGCACCAATACCAACGTATCACTCACAATACCCCAAAATGGCTTGAGGTCTGGTCGCAGGTTTTTAGTAGATGTTTGGATGCTCACAAAAATATCAATAGACCTTCCAAGTCTCAACCCTGCCCATAAAATAACACCACAAAAAACCATCTGTAATAGGCTTAAATACACCGCTTTGGCAATATCAAAGTCAAAGCGTATAGCCTGAAAAATAGCCACTTCAATGGTAGTGGCTTTAGGTCCGCCACCCAAGGTCATCACTATAGCAAAGCTAGTGAAGCACAAGGCAAATACTAGGGCTGCCAATTGAGGCAGCACTCCTTTAATGTGTGGCCACTCAATATGACGCCACAAATCCTTTGAGTTCATACCTAGCTGACTTGATAAACGCCAAGTTTCCCCATTAATGGCTTCTAGTCTCTGCAATAAAATTCGAGTGGCCAAGGGTAAGTTGAAAAATACATGAGCTAACAAAATGCCCGTAATACCGTAGACATAGCTTTGGGGCTGGCCACCAAACCAAGACCACAACTGATTGACGTAACCGTATTTGCCATGCAACAAGATGATACCAAACACAGCAATAATGGTAGGCACAACTAATGCCACACTAAAACACCTAAGCAACAACCACCGCCCTACAAAAGACTGCCTGCGCGCTAATGCACGGGCCACTAACACAGCCGCAGACAAACTAATTAAAGTTGATAAACTGGCCTGCCACCAAGAAAACCAAACCACACGCCAAGTATATGTATCAAAAATATAGCTTAACCATTGTGCCTGCCAGATATAGGAAGCAAATGAAACAATGGCCAATAATAGTGGCATCAATACTAGACTAAAACTAATACTACTAAACCATAACCAGCGTTTTGATAACCCGGAATTCATCACTCTTTTAGGGCCTGCTCAAACACAGCCTCTATAAAAAGTAGGTTTCGTGCAAGCGCGCCCTTTTGTTGATTCACAAGCTGTGCACCTGCTGCCCCCATAGACTCTCTTAGCAAAGGGTCTATTAATAGCGCAGTCATATCTTTTAATAAATGCGCACTGGTAGTCACTTTCAACGCCTGCACTTGCTCTAGTTGGTCACACACTTGGGTGAAATTAAAACAATTTGGCCCCATAAGCACAGGCTTACCTAAAGTAGCAGGCTCCAAGGGATTATGCCCCCCTTTATCGGCTAAGCTTCCACCTACAAAAACAACATCCGCACGGCGGTAAAAATCAAACAGCACGCCCATGGCATCTACCAACAATACCCTGCGAGAATGCTGTTGGGAGTCAATAAAACTTGGGATTTGAGCATTGCTTGGCTTACTTACTTGGGTGTACCTTAACCAGGGCAGGCCTGATTGTTGACATAAGTCTGCCACTTCTTCAAATCGTTGTGGATGTCTTGGCACAAGCACAAGGGTACCTTCAATACGTGCAGGCAACTGCGACCAAGCTTGTAATAGACTAGCCTCCTCGCCACTTCGGGTGCTACCACACACAAAACACAGACCTCCAGCTACCATCGTTGTCACATCAAGATAGCTGTCAGGCATGACTAAATCATATTTTAAACTACCCAGAACTGAAACTGTATTAGATGCAGCACCTAAGCTTAAAAACCGCTGCGCTGTCGCTTGATCTTGCACTAATAATGCAGTAATTTTTTGGAGCATTGGCGCCACCAGCCATGGCCAACGTGCGTAGCCTTTGGCGGATCGTTCTGATAAGCGCCCATTAACCAAAATAGTAGGGATTTTTTTCCGTGCGCAACTTGCGATTAAATTAGGCCATAGCTCTGTCTCAACTAACAAAACTGCCCGTGGCTTAACACGCCATAACATCAGTTTGTTTGCTAGCCCAAGGTCAAAGGGCAAGAAAGCCCAACTGACACGGTCATTAGCCGCAAATAACTGTTGGCATCGGGCTTGCCCAGTAACACTGGTAGTGGTCACAAGAACAGGAAGTTTTAGATGGCTAATAATAGCGTTTATTAAAGGTGCAATAGCATTAAGCTCACCCACACTTGCGGCATGAATTAACACAGGGTGATGTTGTTTTTTTGGTAACCATCCATAACGCTGACAAAAGCCTGCACGAAACTCAGGGCGACGCCATATGAACAGCAAGTGCAAGACCATGCCAAAAGGTAAAGCTAAATAACATAAAGAGGTGTAAACAAAGAGTGCCACGGGTACAAAATAACCTTTTGTTTGTTAAACTAATGTTAACTTTTATTATTAGTGACGCCAACAACAATGAAAATCGTCAACCTTATCTCTGGTAAAGACCTAGGCGGCCCCAAGCAGACTTTTTTGCATTACAGTGACAATTTACGCCAATTGGGCCATCAAGTCACTTGCGTCATCCGTCCAAATGCACAATTAGAGCCTTTACTAAAACAACGCAAGCACGATTATGTACTGCTGGATTATCCGCGCACACGCTTGCCACTATTAAAACACATTGCAATCAAAAAGCTTAGACTACTGTTTGCTCAACAAGATGTGGATTTGGTCATCGTTCACAAACCTATCGATGCCCAGCTTGTAAGAGCAGCTTTGCCAGCAAATTGTCAATTAGTACTAATTTTACACAGTTACAATAGCGCCGGCATAAATGCAGCAGATCTATTGGTCTGTGTTTCACCTGTAGTGGCTAAATTTGCCCGCAAAAAAGGCTACACAGGTGCAATAGAAATTATTCCTAATTTAGTTGAGCTAAACGCCACTGAACCCAAATCTAGGCCGTTCCAATCTATCCCTGTGATTGCCAGCATGGGCATTATGCGCCGCACTAAAGGTCAAGACCTACTGTTACAAGCGGCTGCCATTTTACATCATCGTAATATAGAATTTAGGCTTGTCATTGCAGGAAAAGGGCGCTGGAATAACAAGATAAACACTTTGATTAAAAAATTAGGCTTAAGCGACATTACCCAGCGTTTAGACTGGATAAGCAACCAAAAGCGCGATGAATTTATTGATGGTGCAGACATTATTTGCCTGCCTTCTCGTAGTGAAACCTTTGGCATGGTAGTGATCGAAGCCATGGCACGTAAACGGCTTGTGGTTGCCACCCGATGTGGAGGCCCACAGGGCATTATTAAGCATCAAGACAATGGTTTATTGTGTGATATTAACGCTGATAGCTTAGCCAATGCCATAGCTGCAGCTATTAATTTAGATGCACAAAAACAACATGCTTTGTGTGAAGCCGCTTATCTAACTGTAATAGACCACTATAGTCCAGTAACTGTGCGCCAACAAATAGCAGCCATGCTGGAAAAGCTACCCTAATGCTGGTGTATTAGAGCAGCACTAGCGCCCACACCAAAGCACATTGCACCAAAGCTAAAAGCACTGCAGCAGAAGCTACATCTTTAGCTACCCCAGACCAGTGATGCTGCTCATCACCGTGGCGATCTATCGCTGCTTCAACTGCGGTATTAAATAGCTCTGCAATAAGCACAAAAAACAAGCTCATTATCAATATTGCACTTTCTAAATGCGTTGCCGGCAACCACAAAGCCAGTGGAAATAGCACTAAAAAAGCTAGGATCTCTTGCTGAAAAGCAGTTTCGTTACGCCATGCAAACACCAGACCACGCCAAGAATAACCGCATGCTTTTACCACGCGCTTAACGCTATATAACTTATTAGCCATCACTTAATCCTGTATCATCTTTAGCTACTTGAGCTGGTCGAGAAGACTGAAACTGCAATTGATGCAGGCGAGCATAAATACCCTCTTTATCCATTAACTCCTGATGACTTCCCTGCTCTACTAATTGACCCTTATCCATTACCAAAATTACATCAGCTTGCTCTATGGTTGAAAGGCGGTGTGCAATAACTAAAGTGGTGCGCCCTAATATCACCTCTTCAAACGCAGCTTGTATATGCCTCTCAGATTCTGTATCCAGTGCCGAGGTGGCTTCATCAAGCACCAGCAAAGGTGCATCTTTTAATAACGCTCTAGCAATAGCTATGCGCTGGCGCTGGCCGCCAGATAAAAGGACTCCAGACTCCCCTATCATGGTATCTAGCCCCAAGCTCATGCGATCTGTAAATTCTGTGATTCGCGCGGCCTTAGCGGCCGCTAATATTTGCTCTTCACTAGAATTCCTCATAGCGCCGTAAGCAATGTTCTGTGCAATAGTGCCATTAAACAATACGACTTGTTGGTTAACTAGCGCCACTTGTCGACGTAAGTCGACTCGGCTAAGGTCTTGAATATCATTGTCATCTAACAAAATCTGGCCAGACTGAGGCTCATAAAAACGCAATAACAAATTCACTAAAGTGGACTTACCACTGCCTGAACGCCCTACCAATGCAACGACTTGGCCAGGCTGTATAACAATGTTGACCTTATTCAATAAGGGTTGTTTGTCATAACTAAAATCAACATTATTAAAGGTGATCAGCCCTTTAATTCGACCTATAGATTTAGTACCCTGATCTACTTCTGGAGCTTCATCCAACAAAGAAAAGATACTCTGCGAAGCCGCAATGCCTTGTTGTAAAATACTATTAATCTCAGTCATAGAGCGCAATGGCTTAGTGAGCATGCCAGAAGCGGTAATAAAGGCAATAAACTGCCCAGCGCTCATAGCGTCGATGATACTAGGGTGCAAGGCTAAATAGATTAAACCGGCCATCGCTAAGCCCACAATCATTTGCACCAATGGTGTAGAAATAGATTCTGCCAACGCTAATTTCATCGCCTGTTGACGGTTGTTATTACTTGCAGCACCAAAGGCCTTTCGCTCCTGGTCTTGCCCTCCAAACACTCTTACTACTTCGTAACCCTTAATCGCTTCACTAGCGCTGGCCGTCACTTGCCCCATACTATCTTGCAAATTGGCGCTAATATTTCTAAAGCGTTTAGATGCTTTATTTACTACCCAACCAATAAATGGCCCCACAGTCAAAAATACCAACGAGAGCTGCCAATTTAAATACACTATGTAGCTTAGCAAGCCAACGATTGTGAGCCCTTCACGAACAAAGATCTTTAACGCATCCGTTGCTGCACCTGTCACCTGCTCAACGTTAAAAGTAAGCTTTGACAATAAGGTTGCAGATGAATTGGTATGATAAAACTTAGCTGGGAGAACTAACAGTCGATCAAAAATATCTAAGCGTATCTGATGAACTACACGTCTAGCCACGTAGGTGATGCCATAGTTACCCAAAAAGAAACCAATACCACGTACAAAAAATATAGCCACTACTGCTACAGGTATAATAATGCGAGCATCTGCGTCACTACTTCCTACACTGTCCACCATGTATTCCATTAAGCTGGCAAACGCAGGTTGGGTCAGTGCAAAAAGCACAAAACCAATAATGCTAACACCAAACACTAACCTGTGTTGAAACACATAGCCCAATAAACGCTTATAGGCTTTCCAAGCCGCTAAAGGAGGCCCAGCGCTAACAGTCGTATCTGGGCTTAAAGGCTTACTCATTTATTGTCCTTAAATGGATAGTAGATTAGTTTCTCTAGCTGGTATTGCTAGCTCAGTGTAAACTATCACTTTGTTGTTAATTGATTAGCATAATATCAGGCTAATTAAGTTCATAACTCATTTAGTCATTTATTTAATAACTTTGTTCGAACACTATATGCCTCTCACTAAACCCTCACTCGCCAAGTTTTACAGCCTAAAGTACTGGCCTATTTGGTTTGGATTGAGCATTCTTCGCTTAATTATCACCTTGCCGTGGGCCTGGCGCATAGCAGCTGGTAGAGCGATTGGATGGCTATTATATCAGCTATCTAGCCGCAGAAGATCTATTACACAAACCAATATAGCCCTGTGCTTTAGTGATCTAAATACTGCACAGCAGCGCCTGATGGTGCGTCAAACGTTTGCAGACAATGGCATTGGCATTATTGAGACCGCTATGGCGTGGTGGAGTTCCCACAAAAATCTAACTCAAAGGGTTTCAATTGAAGGCGGCGCGCTAATAGAACAAGCCCAAACTCAAGGGCGTGGCGTACTTCTAGTCGGTGCTCATTATACAAGCCTAGATTTAGGTGGTATTTTACTAGCTCAACATTATCCGTATTATGCCACTTACCAGCGCCATGGCAATGCACTAATGGACTGTATAATTCGCCGAGGACGCTTAACCCATCTGCCAGGAATAGTAGAGCGAGGAGATATTCGACAAGTCATACGTTTACTCAAACAAGGCAACATAGTATGGCTTGCTCCAGATCAAGACGTTGGGCCACAGCGCTCCGTGTTTGCACCTTTTTTTGGCATAGATACAGCGACTACCCCTATTATAAGTCGCCTGGCTTCTGCCACTGGAGCTAAGGTGCTTCAGTTTAGTCACCACCGCACTCAACTTGATCAAGCATACTTGCTTAGCATTACTGACAGTTTGGCAAGTATCCCAAGTGGGCAGTTGGAGGCAGATGCCGCAGTTTTAAATGCCGCTATTGAAGCCAAAGTTCGCCTTAAGCCCACTCAGTACTTGTGGTTACATCGACGTTTTAAAACACGCCCAAAAAACAGCCCTGATATCTATTAAAGCCTTATAGTTGAGCGTTCTGAGAAAGATATTTAAGACATCATCGTGGCAGCCCAAATATTCTTCACCTTGGACCTATGTTCTTGTAAGTCGTCAACAGACACTTCCCCTGCCTTATTCTGTAGTGTGAGTCGGTGCTCAGCAGCCCTCATCTTTTGATATGCCTCACGTAAATCATGGGCATCTGATGTACTTAGAATTAATTGTTTTTCAAAAGCGTCTAAAATACGAATATTATCGGTATAGCTAAGGAGTGCTTGGCACTGATGAGCGTATGCGAGCACACCGTACTGCACCATGAATTCAATATCAACAATGCCACCCTCATCGTGCTTTAGATGAAATTTTAGCGTCTGGCCGTCTGCATTTGGTTTACTGGCAAGCTGGTGTCGCATTTTTTCTCGCATTTTTACTACGTCCTGCTTTACAGAAGCGCTGTTTCTAACTTGAGATAATATGTGTTTACGCACAGCAATAAAGTCGTTAGACAACTGATGACTACCCGAAAGAGGCCTTGCTCTGACAAGTGCTTGATGCTCCCAGGTCCATGCCTCATGTAATTGGTATTGAGTAAACGCTGTCAAAGTAGACACTAATAAACCTTTAGCTCCATCTGGCCTTAGGCGCATATCCACTTCATATAGCTGCCCTGCTGCTGTAAGTGTATTCAAATAGTTAATCATGCGCTGACCAAGGCGCGTAAAAAACACACTATTAGATATGGGTTTAGGGCCATCAGTTTCGGCTTGAGAAGGCATGTCATAGATAAATACTAAATCTAAATCCGACCCATAGCTAAGTTCCCACCCACCTACTTTTCCATAACCCACAACGATAAAATCATCACTTGGGCCATGTTCATTTTGAGGATGCCCATGCCGCAGGCTCAGCTCACGCCATGAAAGGTGCTGGACTTGGGCCACTACCGCTTCAGCAACGTAGGTCAGCTGATCACTAACTTTCATTAATGGCAAACGCCCTGTGACCTCTTGGGCTGCAATACGCAACAAATGGGCATGTTTAAAATGCCTAAGCGCTTCCATTAGCTGCTCTGTGTCGTCTTCTGGCAGGCGTAAAAGATTTTGTGCTAACTCCTGCTTTAGCTCCACAGCATCAGGTACATTAAATAAACTATTAACGTCCAATAGCTCATCAAGCAATGAAGGCTGGCGTGCTAAAAAGTCAGAAAACCATGAACTAGCAGAACAAAGTTCCACCAACAACTTTAACGCTGTTGGATTTTCTAGCAATAGCACCAAATACACAGAACGCCTTAATACAGCTTCAATAAGCACCAGTACGCGAGACAAAGTAAGGGCAGAATCATTTTGTTGAGCTGATATCTGCAAAATTTTTGGCATTAACTTAGCTAATCGCTCTTGTGCTACTGGCTGCATTGTTTGCGCAGAACGGCTTTGATGCAGCGACCATAAGTGTTGCAATATATTGTCTGCATCAGCAAAGCCTGCTTGGCTTAATATGTCTTGCCACTGCGACTGAAGTGTAAACTGCTCTTCTTGTCTGGCACTGTGAGATATTTCCTCCCACAGTTGAATTAATTGATGATCTTGGCCTTGTACTTTATCATCCTCTTTTAGTGCCACCACCAGCTCAAATTGTTGATGTATAAAATCCCTTGCAAGGTTAATCTTCGTTTGTAAGTCATTCCAGCAAAAAAAACCTAAAGCAAAAGCGAGTCGTGCTTGCTCAGACTCTTGGGCAGGTAAGTCTTGGGTTTGTTGGTCCTCAACCGCCTGAAGGGCGTGCTCAACATCACGCAAAAACCAATAATGTTGGCGTAAAGTCTCCACTTCTTCAGACGCCAAACCGGCAGTCTCAGGCAATAAGTCTAATACCGACATTAAGCTACTGGTTTGCAGCCGAATATCTCGCCCTCCACGAATAAGTTGAAATGCTTGGGCAATAAACTCTACCTCACGAATACCACCAGCACCCAACTTCACATTTTGGTGTAAACCACGCCGGCGTACCTCACTAGCAATCATTTGTTTAAGACTACGTAAAGATTCAATAGCACTAAAATCTAAATACCTCCGATACACAAAGGGTCTCAAAAGCTCTAACAACACACGACCCTGATCTTGATTACCAGCAATCACTCGAGCTTTAATAAATGCATACCTTTCCCATTCACGCCCCTGTTGCTGATAATATATTTCCATAGCATCAAAGCTTAGGGATAATGCACCACTGGCACCATATGGCCTTAGACGCATATCTACCCGAAAGACAAAACCATCTGCTGTAACCAAATCAATAGTTTGAATTAAACGCTGTCCTAACCGAATGAAAAATTGTTGGTTATCGATACTACGCCTGCCACCTTGGGTTTGGCCTCCTGCTGGAAAACTAAAAATCAGATCTATATCAGAAGATAAATTAAGCTCTTTACCACCAAGCTTACCCATACCTAACACCACCAACTCTTGTGGCTGCCCATCAAGGCTTGTAGGTTGCCCCCATTGTTTAATACTGTCCTGGTGCAGCCAGGTCAAAGCTTCACCCACACAAATATCAGCAAGGTTAGATAACTCTTCAACTAACTCTTGGCTGGTGCCTAAACAACAACGATTACGCCATATTAAGCGGACTTGATGGGCTTTTCTAAATTGCCTTAAACACCGGTTTAGCTGAGTCTCGTTAGTGACTTTACTCATACTTTGCGCTAACAAAGCCTGCAACTTAACTTTAGAAAAAGCACTGATCACAAAGTTGTAATCCAATAGCTGAGGATTTAGTGAGAGCGTTCTTGCTACAAATGGGCTAGCAGTAATGACATTAATTAGTTGTAGCTGTGTGTCATGATGATGCCAAGGAGAATTTATGGATGGCGTAAAGGCTTCAAACCACTGCATTAGCTCGTCTTTTAATGAGCTATTGAGTGCGTCTATGACAAGTTGATTTTCTGGCGCGACAATAATCGCCATACCCATTACTCCTAAAAATATATGCCCGCAGCGTGGCTATTGCTGATGCAAAATTATACTGATTTGCCGCTTGTTATCGCTGCGTTTAGTATAGACACTAACGGAAAAATTCCCCTACAATCAAGTAATAGATGATTCTTTGTGCCATTAAATTTTATATGACTCATTTTTTATAAGTAAGTCGCCTTTGTGTGATTGACACAAGCGCATTAGCGCGGCTTAATAGTACCCTTCTCATACCAAAGCGACAGGTAATCTAAAGTGATCGAGACCAATCAGCAATATGTAAACTGGTTTCGCCATTCTGCGCCCTATATTAACGCTCACCGCGGACGAACTTTTGTTATTTATTTACCTGGCGAAGCCTTAGCTCACCATAATTTTTCCCATACTATCCATGATATAAACTTGCTCAACAGTTTAGGTGTTAAATTAGTATTAGTGCATGGTAGTCGACCTCAAATACAAAAAGCATGCAGCAAAGCTTTAGTGCAAGCGCAATTTCATAACGGTTTGCGCATTACAGATTTAGAGCAGCTGGCTTTAGTTCAATCTACTGTAGGCCGCCAAGCCATGCAATTAGAGGCCCGTTTTTCTATGGGCATTGCCAATTCGCCGATGCAGGGCTCTAGAATTCGTACCAGTCGTGGAAACTTTATTACAGCGCGTCCGATTGGCGTAAAAAACGGCGTCGACTTCTCTTATACCGGAGAAGTGAGGCGGGTAGATTCGCAAGCTATTGGCAAGCAACTGGATGACGGTAATCTTGTGCTTATTTCATGTTTGGGATACTCCCCTACTGGAGAAACGTTTAACCTTGCTGCAGCACAGGTTGCAGGGCGTGTGGCCGCAAGCCTGCAAGCTGACAAGTTAATAGTGTTTGGAGCTGACAAAGGCATCACCAATTCACGTGGCGAGCAAGTGGCCGAGTTACTCACCAAGGCCGGCCATCGTTTAGTGCACCAGCATCAAAATAGTGGGGATAGTTGGACCGACTTATCCATGAATATTGACGTGTTATCCAAAGCTTGTGATGCTGGAGTAGACCGAGGACACTTGCTAAGCTACCAAGAAGATGGTGCTTTGTTAAGTGAGCTATTTAGTCGTGATGGCTCAGGTACTATGATAATAAAGGAAAGCTACGAGCAAGTTCGTAACGCCTGTATTGATGATGTAGGTGGAATCTTACAACTTATTCGCCCCCTAGAAGATGATGGCGTATTAGTGCGCCGCTCACGTGAATTACTTGAGTCTGAAATTCATTACTTTAGTGTGATTGAACGAGACAATGCTATTATTGGGTGTGCTGCATTATATCCATTTGATGATGCACGCCAGGGTGAGCTAGCTTGCATGGCCATCGACGCTGATTATCGTGGGGGGGATAGGGGCCAAATATTGCTGCGTCATATAGAAAAGCAATCTAGCCATATGGGTCTACAAGCACTCTTTGTGCTGACTACGGCCTCCTCTCATTGGTTTATAGAAAATGGTTTTGTTGCTGCGGACTTAGAGCACTTACCTACTAGCAGGCAGTCATTATACAATTTTCAACGTAATTCAAAAGTATTTAGTAAAGAATTACCATAACCACTTTAATAACTTTTATTATAAGGCACCTATCTCATGCCCATTTATCGTTCTAAAACCTCCACTTCTGGCCGTAATATGGCAGGCGCACGTGCTTTATGGCGTGCAACTGGCATGACTGATTCCGACTTTCAAAAGCCCATTATTGCCGTATGTAACTCGTTTACCCAATTTGTTCCAGGCCATGTTCATCTAAAAGATATGGGGCAATTGGTTGCACGAGAAATCGAGAAAGTAGGTGGTGTAGCTAAAGAATTTAATACTATTGCTGTGGACGATGGTATTGCTATGGGTCATGACGGCATGCTTTATTCTTTGCCATCACGGGACATTATTGCGGACTCTGTAGAATATATGGTCAATGCCCATTGTGCGGATGCAATGGTGTGTATTTCTAACTGCGACAAAATCACTCCAGGTATGTTTATGGCCGCCATGCGCCTAAACATTCCTTGTGTTTTTGTTTCAGGTGGCCCGATGGAAGCAGGCAAAACGAAACTAGGTGATCGTAAGTTAGATCTTGTTGATGCAATGGTCATCGCTGTTGATGATAGCGCTAGTGATGAAGAAGTTGCTGAATATGAACGTTCAGCTTGTCCTACATGTGGATCTTGCTCTGGTATGTTTACCGCCAACTCCATGAACTGCCTAACAGAGGCTTTAGGCTTATCTTTACCTGGTAATGGTAGCTTATTGGCAACACACGCAGATCGCAAAGAGTTATTTTTAGAGGCAGGTCGCACCGTAGTGGAGCTGTGTAAGCGTTATTATGAAAATGATGATGAAAGCGCTCTACCAAGAAACATTGCTAGCTTTAAGGCGTTTGAAAACGCCATGACTTTAGACATTGCAATGGGCGGCTCTACCAATACGATTTTACACTTATTGGCAGCAGCCCAAGAAGGTGAGATTGACTTTGACATGAGCAATATTGACGAGCTTTCTCGCAGAGTACCGCAATTATGTAAAGTTGCACCTAGTACACCCAAGTACCACATGGAAGACGTTCACCGTGCGGGTGGTGTGTTTGCAATTTTGGGCGAACTTAATCGCGCAGGTTTACTACACGCAGAATTACCCACAGTGCACAGCAATACCATGTCTGAAGCATTGGCCAAATGGGACATTACTGTCACTGACGATTTGGCAGTTAAAAAGTTCTACCAAGCAGGTCCTGCAGGCATTCCCACGCAAACTGCATTTAGCCAAGCGACGCGCTGGCCAAGTGTTGATGATGACCGTGTTGATGGCTGTGTACGCAACTTGGCCAACGCATACTCCACTGAAGGTGGTCTAGCTATACTTACAGGTAATTTGGCACAAGATGGCTGCGTGGTTAAGACCGCAGGTGTTGATGAAAGCATTTGGTTATTTGAAGGACCTGCTTACATTTGTGAAAGCCAAGATCAGGCAGTAGCCGATATTTTGGGTGACAAAGTCAAAGAAGGTGATGTGGTTGTCATTCGCTATGAAGGTCCCAAAGGCGGTCCAGGTATGCAGGAAATGTTATACCCTACCAGTTACCTTAAAACCAAAGGTTTAGGCAAGGCCTGCGCCTTATTGACTGATGGCCGCTTCTCTGGCGGCACCTCTGGATTGTCAATTGGTCACGTGTCGCCAGAAGCTGCTAGTGGAGGCAACATTGCCTTGGTTGAGCACGGCGACCGTATTCGTATTGATATTCCTAATCGCACCATTGACGTGTTAGTTAGTGATGAGGAGCTTAGTCATCGCCGCGAAGCGATGAATGCGATGGGCAAGAAGGGCTGGAAGCCTACAGCTGAGCGCCCACGTAAGGTTAGCTCTGCACTTAGATTCTACGCCAGCACAGTGACCAGCGCTGACAAGGGCGCTATTCGCGATATTAGCTTGCTAGATTAGGCCACCTTAAAAAGGTGGTAAAAGTATAGTAAAGCTATGCCATTACCCAAAAGTAATGGCATAGCTTATATAGTGTATTTACTTACGTTCCAACACTAAATAGCTAAAATCAAAGGGATTGGACTCTTTAGCTGTAATGTCTTCACGAGCAATTTCTTGCCACTCGTCATCATCTAAAGCCGGAAAGTAGGCGTCACCTTCCACCTTGCACTGAACTCTTGTTAGGTATACCCGATCAGCTAAGTCTAAAGACTTTTCATATATTTGCGCACCACCAATAATCATCACTTCTTGTATGCCATTAATGAGATTAATACTCTCACCTAGAGCTATTGCCTGCTCTAGACTTGATACTACCTCAATCCCCTTCGCAGCATAATCTGTTTGACGGCTTATGACGATATTGTCTCTTCCTGGTAAGGGTCTGCCTATAGATTCAAAGGTTTTTCTCCCCATGATGACAGGTTTACCTAGTGTCATGGTTTTAAAATACTGCAAGTCCCCGGGTAAGTGCCAAGGCAATTCATTATTGCGACCGATCACATTATTTTGCGAAGCAGCCACGATTAAGGCAATAGTCATACTGCAACAACCCCTTTAATATGTGGATGAGACTGATAATCATGCAGTTGAAAATCATCAAAAGTGAAGTCGAAAATGTTATTCACGCAAGGATTGATATGCATTTTGGGCAATACCATGGTGTCACGAGACAATTGAAGCTCAACTTGCTCTAAATGGTTTGAATACAGGTGTGCATCACCTAGCGTATGCACAAAATCTCCAACCTCCAAGTCACAAACCTGAGCCACCATCATGGTTAACAATGCGTAACTTGCAATATTAAAAGGTACACCTAAGAAAATATCGGCACTACGCTGATAGAGCTGACAAGACAACTTGCCATTAGCTACATAAAATTGAAACATCATATGGCAAGGTGGCAACGCCATACGCTCTACATCAGCTACATTCCAAGCACTCACAATTAACCGGCGCGAGTCTGGATTGGTTTTTATTTGCTGGATAAGCTGACTAATTTGATCGATATGGCTACCATCTGGCTTGGGCCACGAACGCCATTGGGACCCATACACTGGCCCCAAGTCACCATTTTCATCTGCCCACTCATCCCAGATACGTACTCCATTGTCGGTTAAATATTGGGTGTTTGTAGAACCTTGTAAAAACCATAACAACTCATGAATAATGGACTTAAGATGTAGTTTTTTAGTAGTCAGCGCAGGAAACCCTTTGGACAAATCAAACCGCATTTGGTAGCCAAAAACACTCAAGGTGCCAGTTCCAGTGCGGTCTTCCTTCAGCGCTCCTGTACCTTGCACATGGCGCATTAAATCAAGATATTGCTGCATATAGAAAACCCACCCAGATAATAAGATACTTGGTATTTTAACCTTTAATCGAAGTCTTGCGTACTAATAAATACGCCCCTATCGCAACCATTGGTATAGATAATAACTGCCCCTGAGTCATCCAATCTAAGGCTACATAATTTAAATGGGCATCAGGTTGACGAGCAAATTCGACTAAAAATCTTTGTAACCCATACCCTAGCAAAAACAAACCTGAAACCCGCAAGGGCGCTCTAGATTTAGCTGAGTATACCCAAAGCACTGCAAACAACAGCAAACCCTCGAGTAACAGTTGATATAGCTGAGATGGGTGTCGTGCCAAAGCATCCACATGGGGAAACACCATACCCCAGGGCATATCAGTTGGTCGCCCCCACAGCTCCCCACCAATAAAATTACCTAAGCGCCCTGCACCCAAACCTAGTGGCACAAGCGGCACCACAAAATCCATCACCTGTGGATATTTGAAGTGATGTTTACGTACAAACCAAATACCACTGATAACCACGCCAAGAAAACCGCCATGAAACGACATTCCACCTTCCCAAACACGCAACAACATGCCTGGATTTTGAATAAAAGCTTCAAACTGGTAAAAGAGCACATAACCTAAACGCCCACCTAAAACGACGCCAATAGCACCAAAAAATATTACGTCACTTAATTGTTCTTTACTAAATCCAGCAGCCTTAGCTCGTCTACTCCCAAGCCAAAAAGCAGAGCTAAAAGCCAACAAATACATCAGGCCATACCAATGTATGGCTAAGGGCCCTAATTGTATAAGAACTGGGTCGATATTAGGAAAAGTAAGCATTATTATCCTTAAAACCAAACACTAGTTAACATTCTAAACCCCATTAATAGTAGCATCCATGCAAACAGTCGTTTGAGTAATTTTGCCGGCAAACGATGTGCAATCACAGAACCATAAGAAGCTGCAATAAAACTTGTAGCCACAATACCAAGCAACGCTGGCAAATAAATATAGCCTAAACTGTATGCTGGTAACATGGGGTTGCCCCACCCCAAAATCGCATTGGATACTGCGCCTGAAATTGCGATGGCAAAGCCACATGCGCTAGCTGTGGCCACTGCTTTTTGCATGACCAACTGGCGATTAGATAGCCAAGTCACCAACAAATTACCTCCACCAATACCAAAAAGCACTGACACCCAGCCTATAAATACACCAGCAATACCTAAGCCCAAAACACCAGGCAGATTGGAGGCACCCTCGCCTGATTGAGACAACATCATTCTTAAGCTCAAGAAGATGGCAAAGGCACCAAAACTTGCCTGCAAATAAATAGCAGGAATAGTAAGAGCGGTATTCACACCAACAAACGAGCCAATCAGCATACCCACTGCAATGGGCTTAACTAAATACCATTGAATAGACGCTTTTTTTTGGTGGATGCGAATAGCAGATAAAGACGTAAACATAATATTGGCTAAAGAAGTAGCGATCGCCATATAAAATACTATTTCAGGGTTTATGCCCTGAAGATTAAATGCCAAAACTAAAGCTGGCACGACCACAATGCCGCCGCCAATACCAAAGAGCCCAGCTAAAAGTCCGGCTAATGCGCCTAGGGCCATATAAGCAACAAAAATCATTCGTTCACATCTTACTAATAAAAAAGCTATTATCTACGCTTAGCCCCATAAGCGCAAAGTTTAGGAGACTCAATCTTTCATGTGCCTCATTGTTTTCGCCCATCAACTCAATCCAGACTGGCCTCTGATTATGGCAGCTAATCGCGATGAATTTCTTCAGCGCCCCACTAAAAACATGCACTGGTGGCCAGATATTGAAATACTTGCAGGCAAAGACCTAGACGCAGGCGGCACATGGCTTGGAATACACAAAGATGGCCGCTGGGCTGGCGTCACAAATTTTCGCAAGGCAACTGACAAAAGCACAAGTATTGAGGCTTTTAAAACTCGAGGTCAATTAGTCATTAATTTTTTACGCCAAAATGATACAAGTCTAGCTTATGCAAACTCTCTTCAAATGGATCAGTTTGCGGGATTTAATTTACTGCTCTGGGATAACCATGAGTTGGTGTTTTGCACTAATAATGAGCAGCAACCACCCAAAGTACTTCCTCCAGGATTATACGGCCTAAGTAATGGCGTGCTAGATTGTAACTGGCCCAAAGTAAAGCATGTTAAACACAGTTTAATGTGCGCTTTACACCAACCTCCACTGCACCAAAACCTGCAACAGATAATGCTTAATACAGCTATAGCGCAGGATAATCTACTACCTAATACAGGCATTGCCATTGACTGGGAAAGGCGATTATCTTCTTGCTTTATTGACGCACCAGACTATGATTATGGCACCCGTTCCTGCATTAGTGTATTGCGCGACCGTATAGGAAATATGGATGTTTTTGAAACCTGTTTTGACCATTTAAAACCATTAACGCAACACTTTACTTGGATGTCTGAAGAACTGTGAATACCAGCTTAATTTTCCTTAATGGCCTAGCACTTAGTGCTGGACTTATTATTGCTATTGGCGCGCAAAATGCTTTTTTACTGAACCGAGCTTTGCGCGATCAACATCAATACGCAATAGCGCTTTTTTGCAGTTTGACTGACGCTAGCCTTATCTGCCTAGGCATATTTGGTATGGGAGCATTGGTACAAGCACAACCGGATTTATTATTATGGATTTCGTGTGCAGGGGCTGTGTTTTTGTTTATTTATGGGGCTTTGGCGTTTAAATCAGCAGTCAGTGGACACACTATCAATATAGAGGACAGCTCAAGTGAATACTCACTTACTAAAGCCATCACTGTGGCTGCAAGTGTAAGCTTACTCAACCCCCACTGTTATTTAGACACCATGGTTTTAGTGGGTGGTATTAGCAGCCAATATGTTGGTAGTGAAAAACTATGGTTTGGATTAGGCGCGGTGAGCGCATCTTTTATGTGGTTTTTTAGTTTGGCTTGGGGAGCCAAGTGGCTCATGCCTTTATTTAAAAACCCTTCTGCATGGCGAGTGCTAGATGGTCTTATTGGTATTATGATGTGGGGCATTGCCGCAGGTTTAATTGTCCACATATCGACTATGTAGGCGCGTTAGCCCAGCCGCTTTTAGGTTTTCTTGAATAACTTGCTGCACACCATCTGCACCAGCTTGTTCTAAGGCTTTGTGTAACATTTGTTGGGCTTGGGTTAGGCTAAATTTGCGAATAACAGACTTCACTTTTGGAAGGCTTGCAGCGTTCATAGACAAGCTATCGTAGCCCATTCCCATCAACAATAAAGCACCAGCGGGGTCACCCGCTAATTCACCACACAAACCTACGGGAATGCCTGCAAATTTAGCAGCATCTACTACATGCTGCAAAGCCATTAATACGGCAGGGTGCATAGTGTGATACAACTCCGCTACCCGAGGATTATCTCTATCAACGGCCAATATATATTGCGTTAAATCATTGCTTCCCACGGACATAAAGTCCACACGCTGGGCTATGTGCTTGGCTTGGTACACAGCAGCAGGCACCTCGATCATTACGCCTATGGGCGGCCTCACTAACTTATAACCCTCCTCACACAGTTCTAAAAAAGCTTGGTCAATCCAGCGGATTGATTCATCTATCTCGCTCACATGAGTAATCATAGGCAGCATGATACGCAGGTTATCTAAGCCTTCGCTGGCCTTAAGCATCGCTCGAATTTGCACCAAAAATATTTCTGGATGATCTAACGTCACTCGAATACCACGCCAACCTAAAAATGGATTGTCTTCTTTTATGGCAAAGTAAGGTAAGTTTTTATCTCCACCAATATCCAATGTTCGCATGGTCACAGGAAGAGGGGCAAAGCCTTGTAGCTGAGTTCGATAACACTGGGTTTGTTCATTCTCTGAAGGAAAGTGTTCCTTAATCATAAAAGGTACTTCAGTGCGATATAGACCCACTCCTTGTGCACCTTGAGCTAGTGAACGACCCACATCTAAAGGTAAGCTAGTATTAACGAGCAAGGGCACTGTGTGGCCGTCGCGAGTTTGGGCAGGCACAAGTCTGAGCACTTCTAACTCTTTAGTAAATGAGTCCTCTTCAACAATAGCTTGCTCATACTGACGCCTTAAGTCTTGGCTTGGATTAAGGAATATCCGCCCCATATAACCATCAATAACCACTTCTTGGCCTTCCATGCGACGATATGGAAAGTCTACTGCGCCCATAATGGTAGGTATTCCCATGGATCGCGCCAAAATAGCAGCATGAGAGTTATTCGAACCCAATGTAGAAATGATAGCCTTAAGCTTATCAACTGGCACTTCGGCTAGCATAGCAGCAGTTACTTCTTCAGCGACCAGCACTGTTGAATCTTCAAACCTACGCACTTCGGTATTAGTTTGTTGCAACTCAGCCAAGATACGTCGCCCAAGATCTCTTATGTCAGACGCTCTTTCTCGTAAATAAGGGTCTTCCATTGCCTCAAAGGAACGGATATGTTGTTGCACCACGCGGCGCAATGAGCCTTGGGCCCACTGACCTTGACGTATATGCTGAATCACTTCTCCTGCAAGAGCATTATCGTCTAACATACGCATATACACTTCGAACAACTCTTGTTCTTGGTTTTTTAAGTTGCGCGCTAAGGTGCGACTAATTATTTTAATCTTGCGTCTAACCGCTTCTAAAGCGGTTTGGAAGGCCTCAACCTCAGTTTCTGCATCACGACACCTACGATCTGGCACTTTATTTAGATCAGCAGGCGGGGCAATCACCGCTACATGTCCAATTGCTACGCCACCCGAGCCACTGACGCCCTCATAATGCAGGTCTAAACTTTCACCATCAGCTAAAGCATCATGGCGTAAACCACCCCCTGTAGCCTCTGCGTGCGCTATAAACCCTGCAAGCTGAGCCGACAAAGTAATAAGCACTGCTTCTTCTTCAGTATCAAACTGGCGTTCATCACGCTGCTGCACCACTAAAATACCCAACACCTTACGGTGGTGAATAATAGGCACACCTAAAAAGGAGCTAAAGGCCTCTTCACCTGTCTCTTGTACGTAATGAAAATTGGGGTGTTGCGCAGCTTGCTTAAGGTTAATCGTTTCAGCTTTAAGACCTACCAAACCAACTAAGCCTTGCCCAGAAGACAGGCAAGCTGAACCGATAGAAGCCTGATTAAGGCCCTCACTGGCCATAAGCACGTAATTATCAGTTTGTGGAAAATAAAGGTATATAGAACACACATCTGTGCGCATGGCGCGTCGAACTTGATGCACCACCAATTTCAGGGCCGATTGCAAATCTTCAGCGGCACTTACCGCTTGTATTATTTTACGCAGACTATGAAGCATTCCATTCCTACCTATAGTTTTTACTTAAAGCTTTGATTCACAGTGCTGAACAATAAGATCTTAGCCTTTGCTATGACTTTGAATAACCAAACCATGATGATAAACCAAACGTGAATGCCGTAAACACAATTCTTTCATTGCCCGACGATATACCTCGCGTTTAAACGACACCACTTGGTCCACTGGATACCAATAGCTTACCCATTCCCACGCATCAAATTCTGGGCTGTTAGTAGTGCCCATTTGAACCGCATTATCAGGTGCCAACATACGTAACAAAAACCATTTTTGTTTTTGACCAATACATAAAGGCTGTTGGCCTTGGCGAATCATTCGCTTAGGCAAACGGTATCTGAGCCAGCCACGGGTGCAAGCAAGCACCTCTACATGCTCTGGCAGCAGGCCAATTTCTTCTTTGAGCTCCCTAAATAAGGCTTGTTCTGGCGTCTCATGCGCATCAATACCACCTTGGGGGAATTGCCATGCATCCCAACCCAACCGCTTTGCCCAAAGCACTTGTCCTTGGGAGTTTGCCAGAATAATACCTACATTGGGGCGAAAACCATCTTTATCGATCACGGCTTTGCACCATACAAAATATATTTGTCCCATTGTTCCACAAAACGGCAGACAACAACAACAACAGATGAAAATGAGCTAAAATAATATACTTAACTACAATTTATAGATATTTATACAGGTATACCCATGCAAGGAAGGCTCGCTTTGTTTGATTTAGACAATACATTATTGGCTGGTGATAGCGATCATGGTTGGGGGCAGTTTATGGTGTCTGAACGACTTGTTGATGGGGATGACTACGCGGCTAAAAATGACGCGTTCTACCAAGACTACCTAGCCGGCACTCTGGATATGGTGGCTTATGCAGAGTTTGCTCTAGCCCCACTGACGCGATACAGCGCTGAACAACTGAAAGTTATCCACCAAAAGTTTATGCAAACTACAGTTATTCCAATGGTTGCTATAAAAGCTCAAGCCTTACTAAAAAAGCATCGTGAGGCAGGGGATGTGTTAGTTATCATTACCGCAACTAATGATTTTATAACTGCGCCTATAGCTCAATACTTAAATATACCGCACTTGATTGCTACACCTACACAATGCATAGACGGCCGTTATACTGGCAAACTAAGTGGTTCACCATGCTTTAAGGAAGGAAAAATTGATAAGCTGAATGCTTGGATGACGTTACACAAAAAAACGATAGAAGGCGCCTGCTTCTATAGTGACTCCCACAATGACTTGCCCCTTTTGGAACTAGTAGACGAACCCTTCGCTGTGGACCCAGATGCTACCCTTAAAGCCCATGCACTAGCAAACGGTTGGCCAGTAATGAGCTTACGGTAAAGCACTTAATCAATAAGTCACTAAACCTCATACCAAGTGCGTAAAATAACGGACTTAAGGTATTCAGTTTCTGGGATAGCAGGGTGAACAGGATGATCTCCACCTTGGCCACCTTGCTCTAAGACCTGGCCCATGCGCCCATTTTTACGGCACGCTTCCTGTAATAGCTGAGTCAGTCTTGCACGCTCTAAATGCATGGAGCATGAAGCAGACACTAAAATACCTTCTGGCTTTAAAAGCCGCATAGCTAGCTGATTAGCTCTTTGATAGGCCAATTCACCCGCTTTAATATCTTTACGACGAGCAATAAAAGCTGGAGGGTCAATAATAACAATATCAAAGCGTTCTCCATCTTCATGCAGTTGCTTCATAGCGGTAAATGCATCACCTTTGATGCTATGAACTTTATCTTCCACGCCGTTTAGCTGCGCTTGCTGATGCACTAGCTCCAACGCTTGAGCAGAGGCATCCACACAAATTACTTCACTAGCACCAGCGGCGGCTGCTTGAATACCCCAGCCACCAATATAGCTGAACATGTCTAAAACACGCTTACCTTCAGATAGCTTTTGCACTCTGCGGCGGTTTAGCCTGTGATCATAAAACCATCCCGTTTTTTGTCCTTCCCAAACCGGTGCTAAAAATTTTACATTATTTTCTTTGAGAGGAACCAGCATGGGCACTTCGCCTTGAGCCACACGCACGTAGTTTTCTAAGCCTTCAATAGAACGCATTTTGCCATCATTTTTAAGCAAAATATTAAGCTCTGGAACCACCTCATTAATCGCTTCAAGCAGCTGCTCAAGCAATAGCTCTATGCCTGCATTTGAAACCTGCACTACGATGACATTATCAAAGCGATCTATTACTAAACCAGGTAAACCATCACTGTCTCCATAAACCCATCGATAACAATGGTCTTCAAACAGCTGCTCCCTGCTTATTAAGGCTGACCTTAATCGACTAACTAAGCGTTCACGGTTAAGCGGCTCATCAATATTACGACTGACCAAGCGGCCACAAATAAGCTGTTTTGGGTTAATTATAGCCGTGCCTAAGCCTTTTCCTTTGGCATCCAATACATTCACTTGTTCTCCAGCAGGAAAGCTGTGTAGCGGGGATTTAACAACATCCACTTCATTACTATAAATCCACAAGTGGCCTTGACGTAAACGACGATCAGATTTTGGCTTTAAAATTAGATCTGGCATTTATTCTTCACACAACTGACTATAAGCGTCTGCGTCTAGCAGGTGCTCTAATTCTTCTGGATGGGATAAGCGTATTTGCAACAACCAAGCATCACCATAAGGGTCTGTATTCACAAGTTCTGGATCATCAGCTAACAGTTCATTAATGGCAATAACTTCACCAGAAACAGGAGCAAAGAGGTCCGATGCAGCCTTAACTGATTCGATCACACCAAATTCATCTGCAGACACAAGCTCTGCTCCTACATCTGGCAACTCCACAAAGACCACATCACCTAACTGTTCTTGGGCAAAGTCTGTCACTCCTATAGTGACAATACCGTCACCTTCATTGCGAATCCATTCATGGCTTTCAACGTAGCTCAAGCCTTGGGGTAAGTTACTCATAATCGTGTCCTCAAGTGTATTTTTACTGTTTTGGCGCTTGTGACAAGGGAGGCAGATGCGCACCCACACCCATAGCCTGTTGCGCTAAATGTTGTTTAATAGGGTTTAACTTTTGTACCCAATTCATACCTGTATTGCGTAGTAAACTTAGCATTGGATGCTGATTACCAAACAATCGTGAAAAACTTTCCATCAAGGCCATCATGCGCAAGTTATCATTACGCCTTTGGCTTTGATACTTCTCCAACACACCAATACTGGCAATGTCACAACCTTGTTGATGTGCTTGTTGCAACGTGTCTACTAAAGCTGAAACATCAAGCAGCCCCAGATTGACCCCTTGGCCAGCTAATGGATGTATAGTGTGAGCAGCATCACCGACCAACACTAATCCATTTTGAACATAACGTTTAGCGTGGCGCTGCCTAAGAGGTATTACGTGACGCTTGTCGCTTGCGATAACATCGCCTAGGCGTCCCTCAAACGCACCAGTTAAAGCCATGCAAAAATCACTCTCTGGCAATTGTTGCATGGCTTGCGCTTGCGCCTTAGGCTGTGACCACACTATGGAACAATAATGCTGATCCAGACCTTCTTCAGCGGCGCTAAGAAGTGGCAAAAAGGCTAATATCCCGTCTTCAGTGAAGCGTTGCCATGCTGCATTTTGATGTGATTTGGTTACTTTTACTCGAGTAATCAAAGCGTGATGAGGGTAGTCCCATTCTCTGGTAGGTAATCCAGCTAACTGTCTAACTTTGGAGTTAGCTCCGTCGGCCCCCACAACGATAGTTGCAGTAATTTGCTCACCACTACCCAGTGTCAACGTGCGAGGCGCAACCTCTTCAGGTGACATATCTACCACTTGGGCTTGTTCGAATAAGTGGTATTTTTTATGTTCTAGGAGTTGGTGTAAAGCTGAAGTGATAGTGCGGTTTTCAGCAATGTGCCCTAAATAAGGCAGGTGTTGTTCGGCAGCAGTAAAGTGAAGTTTTCCAGTACCACACGCATCCCATACATGCATTGCATCATAGGCCTGCAACCGCGCCATATTTTCTATAATTGGCCAAGCCTGTAAATTTTTTAGTAAGTTTTCAGATGCTAAACTCAAGGCCGAAACACGTGCATCTACTTGCCCTAAAGGCCAATCTTGCGATGAATTCAATTCACCGGACTCGATTAATGCCACATTAAAACCAGCATCAATAAGACCACAGGCAAGACTTGCACCCACCATGCCAGCACCTACGATAGCTACATCAAATTCACTCACAATACTTCCTCACTACCGCTTAAATCCTTAGCGCTAATAGGTGGCATAGCCAACACCTTTGCTAAGGGCACATCTAGGCCCATGGCAGCGCGAGTAAATATAGTTCTCACTAAAGGTATCTGCTGCATAGTTAATAAGCCTAATTGCCGTAGTACGCTGTAATGGATTTTTTTGTTCGAAAACAGCTTCATTACTTTATCACTAGCACTAATAACACGATCTTTATCCCAGCCACTAGCTGTAACAAACTCATTTAAATTAGCCAAGTCACCAATAGGAACGCCTTGTTTGCATGACTTTAGTACAGATTGTGCTAATGCAAAATTACTTCGCAGCGCTAAGTTAAACCCTTGCCCTGCAATAGGATGTAAAGTGTGAGCGGCATTACCAACCACAGCCAAACCTTGCCTTGCTTGCTCTAAAGCAACGCTTAAAGCCAGCGGATAAACCTGACGATCGCCGATGGCAAGAAGCTCACCCATTGGGTATCCTGCTTGGAGCTGGATTTCTTGTAGCAGCTGTTCATCGCTGAGCTGTTGTAATTCATTTTGACGCGCAATAGGCTGTGTCCATACTAAGGCTGCACGAAACTTACCTTCCATAGTGGGCAAAGGGAGTAAAGCTAACGGGCCAGACGGAGTGAATCTCTCACAAGCCAATCCTTGGTGGTATTGATCAAGTTCCACATTAGCAACTAAAGCCACTTGATCATAATGATGCACTTGGTCAAACATACCCAGTTTTTGGCGCAAAGCTGATCGACCTCCATCTGCCATCACTATAAGCTGGGCAGTAATGGAGCTAGACTGTCCAAAGCGCTGGTAATCTAGATGGCTATCTTGACGCGCATTGTCTATAGATACGACTTGAGCTTGGTCAATAAGATCAACACAATCGCTACAACGCTTTATAATTTGCTCTAAGAAGACCTGCCCCATGGTTTGGTTTTGTAACACATAACCCAAGGCGTCTCTTCGCATCTCATCAGCGAGCATTTCACTCTTATATGGCTGACCTTGGTCACTCACTTGAATTTTGCTAATCGCTTGAGCGTGAGGATCTAAATAATCCCACAAACCTATGCTATTTAATAGATTACGGCTGCCAAGAGCAAGCGCGGTTGCACGCCCATCCAAAACACCCAGCGCATTAATGGTGGTTGCCTCAATAGGTGCGCTATCAAGAAATGAAGTATCAAT
>DKMQ01000076.1:37506-51879 GCA_002470565.1 Oceanospirillaceae bacterium UBA7410
ACTCATCAGCTAGCCATCAACCTTTCAATGTCTACTACACTCACAGGCAAATCACCAGTGAGGTTGCGATAGCCTGTTTCTGTCACCAGTATATTGTCTTCAATACGCACGCCAATGCCACGCCATTGAGAAGGGATTGTCATATCGTCTGGATCAATATAGATCCCTGGCTCTACTGTAGTGATCATGCCTTGCGTAAGAGGTCGAGACACTCCACCTAGCTTATACGCACCTACATCATGCACATCCATGCCAAGCCAATGCCCTATATTGTGCATGTAAAACTTACGATAGTTTTGGTTTTCAATATTAGTTTCAAGGGTTCCTGTCAACAAACCAATATTGGTTAATCCTTGGATAATGACTCTCACTGCGGCATCTTGCATGTCTGTATATACAGCGCCAGGTTTAATGCACTCTAAAGCTGCTTTGTGCGCCGCCAGCACAATTTCATAAATGATTTTCTGTGGGTCACTAAAGTGTCCATTTACTGGGAATGTGCGGGTAATATCGGAAGCATAGTGATCCAACTCACAACCAGCATCAATTAAGACTAGGTCACCATCCTGTAAAGATTGATCATTATTTGTGTAATGTAAAATACACGCATTGTCACCACCAGCAACGATAGAGCCATAAGCGACGCGTTGACTGCCTTGTATAGAAAATTGGTGATGTAGTTCTGCGGCTAATTGGTATTCGTTCATGCCTACTTTACATACACTCATTGCTCTTTTGTGAGCAGCCACACTGATATTACAGGCCTGGGTCATTTGCTCTACTTCAGCGCCTGACTTAAATAAACGCATAGCATCTATCAAGGGGTCAAGATCTACTAACGTTGTAGGGCATACTTTACCTTGACGTGACAACCTTCGAAGCTTAGCAAGGCTTTGTTGCACTAATTCAAAGGTTTCATCTTGGCTAAAGCGATAAACTACCTGACTAGCACCGTCTAACAACTCCACAAGCTTTTGTTCCAAACTTTCACTTACATGGGCTTCATCCACCAGCAAAATTTTTGGAGCAGCGTCCACACCTAGGCGACGACCATGCCAAATCTCTTGTAACTTGTCTTTGCTGCGACAAAAAAGAATGCTTCGTGGGCCATCCACACTATTAACCAAAACTAATGTAGTGTGTGGTTCCACCATGCCAGATAAATAGTAAAAACTACTATTTTGTCGGTAGTCTTGTTCCACATCTCCATTACGGATTTGTACGCTCGCACAATTGACAATTACCACAGCACCTATAGGTAACTGCTGTAACAAAGCGTTACGTCTTTGGACATACTCTATGGTAGCTATCTTAGTCATGGGTGTTGTCCTTAAAATAATTGCTACGCTCTAATGTAATTGCTGTGGCGATTTTTGAGGTGACGAATCAGAGACGTTAAATTCGGCAAACACCATCATGGCAGCCAAACGAACATATTCAACAAGCTCTAAATAGCTTGTTTCTGCACTTTCACCTTCTAGGTCTTCATCATCGACGTCAAAAGAGACTTGGGCAATATTTGCCAAGTCTTCCATAGCGTCAGTAATTTCAATAGATAGGCTCTGTTTAGTGTGGTCAAAACTTAAACCAAAGCCACTTAAGAAACCACTACTCCATGCGCCTAAGGACTCTGTTCTAGAGGTCAATTCAGTATCATCTTCTGGCAGTAATAGTTGAAAACCAAAATCAGCTGCGCTCAATTGTTCAAGCACTAGATCATACAATGCGACTAGCTCAGCCTTATCATCATCATCTTCTAATGTCTGCACATCCAGGTGAGACACAACCATAGCTAGCCATGCTTGGGCATCTACACGCACTCCAGCAGCTAGCTGCCCTGTCAACAAGCCATGTAGCTCTGAGGGTGTACCAAAGGCTCCCAATTCAACGAACATGTCCGCAAAGTCATCAAATATGTAGTTTAGTTTTGGGGCAGTATCTGTCATGAGTTTGGCTCTGGCTAAAATATCGTTACATTATACCTGAGCTGTAGCCATTCTCTAGAGCTTTTACAGAGTGTCACTAGACAGCGGCTCAATTTACTATAAAATCTATGACTAGATTACCTTTTAAGTGGCCCAACAATGTCGACCATTAACGCTTTAGCACACCACATCGACCAGTTGTTAACTCAACACCGCACTTTGCAGCACGAACATGCTCAGCTTCAAATTAGCATGAGTGTACTTGAGCAAGAACTATTGCAACAACAAGCTGAAAATACATTGGCAAAAGAGCAATCCCGACCTACTAAGCAACTCTCAAATCAGGCCCTAGAAGACGATCTCAATCACTTGATTAGTCTATTTGACCAAGCAACGGATGCGCATCATGAGTGATTTACAAGCAGTAGAAGTGTCCATTTTATCACAAAGCTATACTCTCACTTGTCCAATTGGCAAAGAAGCCAATCTAAGGCAAGCTGCATATAACTTAGATGAAAAGCTAAAAAGTATAAAATCTAGCGGCAGAGTAATGGGGCTAGAACGGATGGCAGTCATGGCCGCTCTCAATATGAGTGCAGAATTAATAGAAACTCAAACGCAATTAGGCATCCTTGAAACAGCGCTTGAACATCTGAACAAAAAAGTCAGTGACAGCCTAAACTAGTTATTGTTGGCTTTTCGGGTTCCATTCTTAAAAGCACCAGCCTATAATACTCATAGACTCCCTGTGGTGCTTGACATCTAATAACGTCCTTGAGCCGATTTATATAATCAGGGAGCTCCTCGCTTAAGCTCTGTGCATGTCCACTTGTTGGAACGCCTTCTGCCTAAACAGGGGCTCCCACCTTGAACCTTCGGGTTCAGGGCAACCATTGGAATCGCCATCCTGGGGAGTCTTTTACACGTTTTTTTTAAAAAAAACACCCCCTCCTGTGACACGTAAAATTCTGTAAAATCCTTAGCTTATACAATACTTACCTCAAAATTGTGACACAATTGCACCTATACCCTGAGCAAGACTGCTTATTTTTGGAGCCTTAACCCATGACCACACGCATCTTATTAATTGAAGACGACCAAGAACTGAATGAGCTGTTAAGCGAGTTTTTGTCTCTAGAAAACTTCCATGTAGATCAAGCCTTTGATGGTGAGCAAGGACTTAATATGGCTTTAAACGGCCAGTATGATGTTTTAGTCCTTGATATCATGATGCCAAAAATGAATGGCTTGGACCTTCTCAAACAGTTTCGCATTAGCCATAAAACACCTGTACTCATGCTGACCGCTCGAAGCGATGAAGTAGATCGTATAGTGGGATTTGAAATGGGGGCCGACGATTATTTACCAAAGCCCTGTAACCCACGAGAAATTTCAGCTCGTATTCGTGCCATATTAAGGCGTGTAGAGATGGACAAATCAGGCCTAGAAGCCAGTGGAAAACGTCAAATCATTATCCGCGAAGATGTAGAGCTAAACCACAATACTCGTATTGTTTCCAAACAAGGTGAGACGATAGACCTCACAAGCACAGAATTTAACTTATTAGCAAGCTTGCTAGCAAAAGCGGGACAGGTACTAAGCAAAGAAGAACTAACAGAGAATGCTTTGGGTCGTAAGTTAGCTTTGTATGACAGAAGTGTAGACATGCATATGAGCAATCTAAGGCGGAAATTAGGGCCGTTCCTAAGCAATGAACCCCGCATTAAAACCATACGCGGTGTTGGGTATCAGTATGTCATTAACGCTTAGGTGGCTATCCATATTTCGTAGTCTATATTGGAAAATATTTTTCTTTTTTTGGTTAACCCTCATTGCAGCTATTTTTTCTGTAGCCACTCTATCGGAAATCATTGTTCAAGAACGTGATCAAGATCAATATCAAAAGGTAGTAAAGTTAGGCATTAAAGCTGCCGACATTTTTGAAACCAAAGGTTCTGCAGAGCTGACACAGTGGCTTCATTACATCCGCTTAGAATTTGATGTCACAGGCTTTATGTTAGATGCAAAGCGACGGCCTATTAGCCTGGCTCATCTACCAAAAAATTGGCTTGAATTTACTTTGCCGTTAACTCAAGGCAGGCTTTCCAAGCGAGATTTAAAAGGTTTTCAGCCTTACATCATTTCCAGCAGCAGTGATCGCATCTACACGTTTGTAGCCCTGCGGGACAATAGTGGGCCTTACCCTACTTGGCTCAAACATTTGCCGATTCTACAAATCGTCACAGCATTACTTATTGTCGCTTTATTAACGGCTTTTGTGACGTGGCACATCACAGACCCTTTGCGCAAACTCAAACAAGCAACTCATTCATTTGCTCGTGGCAATCTGAACACTCGTTTGAGCGATTTGTCATGCCAAAAAAATGATGAGATCGGTGAAGTAGGCCTAGCGTTTAACCACATGGCAGAACGCATTAGTCTATTGGTAAATAACCAGCAGCGCTTATTTAGAGACATCTCACACGAGTTAAGAACCCCTTTAGCTAGGCAGCAAATAGCCTTGGAACTGCTCGCGCGCAAGATCCCCGACACAGAACATCAGTCTTTGCATCGTATTGAGCGCGAAATAGAGCGAATGAACGCGCTGATCGACCAGGTGTTAACGCTACTGCGCCTAGAACAAAGCGACCTAAGCCCTATTTCAGAAGTCTACGACTTAAGTGAGCTCTTATTCAAACTTACCCAAGATGCTGAATTTGAAACTCAGTCCAAACACCAAATACACTTAGTGCAGCCAGAAAAAAATCTCTTAACAGGCCAACAAGAATTAGTTTCACGTGCGGTAGAAAACATATTACGTAATGCTATCCGCTATACACCAGAGAAAGGGCGAGTATTTATACGAGCTGAGGTCACCCCAGAGTCTGTAGTGATTCGTATTGAAGATGAGGGGGAAGGAGTGCCAGAAGATTCTTTGAAGCGCTTATTTGAGCCTTTCTACCGCGTAGAAGCTTGCCGCAACCAGCAAAGTGGTGGTTACGGCGTTGGCATGGCCATTGCTGAACAAGCCATCAGGGCTCAATCTGGCACCATAGAAGCCAGTAATCGCCCTACAGGCGGCCTCAGAGTCGAGATCACATTGCCTAAGTTGCCCGCTCAGTAACTTAAGCTTTGGATCCTTGGATACATTCCCTGGCTGGAGCAATGTTCGTAATTAATCCCGCTTATATTTATTACCAATTAATGCGCTTCAGGTGCCAAAAACAACTGATAGGCTGGGTTAGTTGTTTCTTCATTAAACGCATAACCTAGCTCATCAAGGTAGCCCTCAAACACCTCTTTGTCTGCCATAGGCACTTGCATGGCAACCAACACACGACCATAAGCAGATCCATGATTACGGTAATGGAACATTGAAATATTCCAAGGCCGGCCTAGTTTTTTCAAAAACTTAAGCAGTGCACCTGGCCGCTCTGGGAAGGTAAAACGGTAAACTACTTCGTTGTCGACATTGGCATGCCCGCCCACCATATAACGCACATGGCTTTTTGCCATCTCGTTGTTACTTAAATCTACTGCGCCAATCCCATTATCAGCTAGCTGACTCAAAAGTGGTGCAGCACTGCCTTCGCCTGCCTTTAAGGTTACACCAACAAACACTTGTGCCTGGCTATCACTAGCATAGCGATAGTTAAACTCAGTAATATTACGCTCACCTAAGGCGGTGCAAAATTGTTCAAAGCTACCAGGGCGCTCTGGTATTTGGGCTGCAATTATAGCCTCTCTACCTTCTCCGATTTCAGCACGTTCAGCAACATGCCGTAATCGATCAAAGTTAAGGTTAGCTCCTGAAGAAACCGTCACTAGTGTTTGATCTTGAGCTTTCTCACGGTCTACATATTTCTTTAATCCTGCTAACGCACAAGCACCTGAAGGCTCCACAACTGCACGTGTGTCATCATAAATATCTTTAATGGCCGCACACATTTCATCCGTTGTTACTGTAATCACTTCATCGACATACTTTTGTGCCAGCTCAAAGTTACGCTCTCCAACTTGGGCTACAGCTACACCTTCAGCAAAGTTACCCACTTCCGATAAAATGACACGCTCACCAGCATCTAAGGCAACCTTAAGGCAGCATGCATCTTCTGGCTCTACGCCTATGACTTTAATGCCTGGTCGTAAGTACTTGATATACACTGCCATGCCAGCAATTAAACCGCCACCACCCACAGGGATAAATATGGCGTCAATATCACCTTGAACCTGTCGCAGAAGCTCCATTGCCACAGTACCTTGACCTGCAATGGTATGCTCATCATCAAAAGGATGGATATACTTCATTCCTGACTCAGCAACTAAGGTCAAAGAATAGGCATAGGCTTCAGGGAATGTATCTCCATACAAAATGACTTCAGCGCCCAGTGCCCTTACCGCATTAACTTTGATGTCTGGTGCAGTTTTGGGCATCACAATGGTGGCATTGATGCCTAAATATTTAGCTGACATCGCTACACCTTGTGCATGGTTACCTGCAGACGCAGCGACCACGCCGCAATCTCTTTCAACTTGGGTGAGTTGTGAAATACAGTTATGGGCACCTCGTATCTTGAAAGAAAATATAGGCTGTAAGTCCTCTCTTTTGATCAAAATGTTATTATCCAACCGCTTGGACAAACTGCGAGCCACGTCAACAGGAGTCTCTACAGCAACGTCATAAACATTGGATGATAGGATTTTTTTGATGTAACGATCTGACATAGTATTTCTTCTAATTGGGTAATAATTTACACACGAAGTAGCGCATTTAACTTGGCCTCTCATATTAATGGCAGAAGCCACTAGCGTCTACAATGTATAGTGAAAATTCCTGTATAATCACGCTATTAGTCTCTCATAAGATCATTACCATGACTCAAGACCAGTTAAAGCAAGCTGTAGCACAATCAGCAATCGACCATATTGTTCCACACCTTAATAGCCAGTCTGTTATCGGTGTCGGCACAGGCTCTACAGCCAATTGCTTTATTGATGCTTTGGCAAACATTAAACACGATTTTGATGCCGCTGTAGCTAGCTCAGAAGCCACCGCAATGCGGCTTAAAGGCCATGGTATTGCGGTGTTGGAACTTAATGCTGTGCCCCACATGCAATTTTATATCGATGGTGCTGATGAAAGTGACTCTCACCTTAACCTTATTAAGGGTGGAGGGGGTGCATTAACGCGAGAAAAAATTGTCGCAGCTGTGGCAGAAACGTTCGTCTGCATTGCTGATGAGTCAAAACTAGTGGACGTATTAGGTGAATTTCCACTACCTGTAGAAGTCATCCCTATGGCCCGCAGTTATGTGGCCCGCAAACTTGTGGGCCTTGGTGGAGAGCCTGTTTGGCGTCAGGATTTTGTGACTGACAATGGCAACGTGATCCTAGATGTTTATGGCTTAAGTATTGTTGACCCCAAAAAGCTGGAACAACAGATCAACCAAATTACTGGAGTGGTAACAAATGGTCTTTTTGCCCAGCGCCCCGCGGACATTCTATTTTTGGGCACAGGCGAAGGCGTAAAGACCCTTAAAAACTAAAACAATACACGACAGCTTATAGTGCCAGCGACTTGCTTAAGCTTCATTAAAGCCAGCTCAGAACAGCTGGCATCCACATCTATAACAACATAACCCACTTTCGAGTTAGTATTCAAATACTGCCCCGAAATGTTGATACTGTTTTCAGAAAATACGTTGTTTATTTTAGACAAGGTGCCTGGAATATTTTCGTGTATATGCAGCAAACGGTGGGCATTGTCATGGTTGGGTAACGAGACTTCTGGGAAGTTTACAGCTGACAAGCTAGCACCATTGTCACAGTAACGAATAAGCTTATCAGCCACCTCAACTCCTATATTTACCTGAGCTTCCACCGTAGAGCCGCCAATATGTGGCGTCAAAATGACATTATCTAAGCCCCTTAATGGCGACACAAATTCATCATCGTTAGATCTTGGCTCAACAGGAAATACATCAATAGCAGCACCTAATAACTTGCCACTTTTTAAACAACTAGCTAGCGCATCAATATCAACTACAGTGCCACGAGAGGCATTAATAAGTATTGCACCCTCTTTCATCTGTGCTAGCTGAGTTGGCCCTATTAAACAATGTGTAGAGGGTGTTTCTGGCACGTGTAAGGTTACAATATCAGCCTGCATAAGCAATGATGCTAAATTACTACAAGGTGAAGCGTTACCCAAACTCAATTTGGTGATTTGATCATAATAGATCACTTCCATGCCCATGGATTCTGCCATAATGCCTAATTGTGAACCTATTGATCCATAACCCACAACGCCTAGCTTTTTACCCCTTATCTCAAACGATTTACTGGCTGATTTTAGCCATTTGCCTCGATGTGCCTTAGCACTCTTTTCTGGAATACCCCTCAAAAGCAAGATCGCCTCAGCAATAACCAGCTCGGCCACACTGCGTGTATTACTATAAGGTGCATTAAAGACAGGTATACCCATCTCTAGAGCTGCATCAAGATCAACTTGGTTGGTGCCGATGCAAAAACAGCCTATGGCCATGAGCTTAGGTGCATGAGTTAACACCTTTCTAGTAATTTGAGTCCGTGAGCGAAGGCCCACAAACTGAGCATCCTTTAACACTTCAATCAACTCACTTTCTGGTAAAGCCGTTGCGTAAAAATGAATATTATCAAAGCCTTCAGCCTGTAAAGCTTGAACGGCAGATTGGTGGACGCCTTCTAACAGAACGATTTTTATTTTTTGCTTAACAAGAGAAATGTGCTGTGACTGGGTCAAAAGAGTGCCTTTTTAAATACGGGTGATCAGAATTCTAAAGGCGACCATTATATTAGTAAAAGCGACACATTAGTAGTCGTCTAGACATAAAAAAGCCCCCAACCATTAATGATCAGAGGCTTTTTTTCACGATTGCCAATTTTCCTTTTAAGCTGGGCTTCTTTAGCTCAGCTCTTGGGCGATTAAGCTTCCATATCTTTCATAGACAGCTTAATGCGGCCACGTGCGTCAACATCTAGCACTTTAACCTTCACTGTTTGGCCTTCTTCTAGATAGTCAGTCACCTTCTCAACGCGCTCACTCGAGATTTGAGAAATATGTAACAAGCCATCTTTACCAGGAAGGATATTGATGAATGCACCAAAGTCTACAATGCGCTCAACCTTACCTTCGTAAATAGCGCCAACTTCAGCTTCAGCAGTGATTTCTAGAATCTTAGCTTCAGCTAATTCTGCAGCTGCTTTATCATCAGCATAAACGCGCACTGTACCATCATCTTCAATATCGATTGAGGCGCCAGTTTCTTCACACAAGCCACGGATAGTTGCTCCACCTTTACCAATGACGTCACGGATCTTATCTTGATCGATCTTGATCGTCTTCATGGTAGGTGCATTATCGTTTAGTTCAGTGCGTGGTACTGAGATCAACTTGTTCATTTCACCTAAAATATGGATACGTGCTTCGTGTGCTTGCTCAAGAGCAAGTTCCATAATTTCTTCAGTAATCCCTTGGATTTTAATGTCCATTTGCAGCGCTGTAATACCTGCAGCGGAGCCGGCTACCTTAAAGTCCATGTCACCCAAATGATCTTCATCACCTAGAATGTCAGTCAATACAGCGAAGCCTTCGTCTTCTTTAATAAGACCCATAGCAATACCGGCAACAGGTGCCTTAATTGGCACACCAGCATCCATTAGCGCTAGAGAAGCACCACACACAGAAGCCATTGAGCTTGAACCGTTAGATTCGGTAATTTCTGAAACTACACGGATGGTATATGGAAATTCTTCTTGGCTTGGCAACATCGCTTGAATGCCACGACGAGCTAAGCGACCATGTCCAATTTCACGGCGACCAGGACCCATAAAGCGTCCTGTTTCACCTACAGAATAGCTAGGGAAGTTGTAGTGAAGCATAAACGGATCTTTACGTGAACCTTCCAAGGCATCGATGATCTGTTGATCACGACTAGTGCCAAGAGTGGCTACAACAATAGATTGAGTCTCGCCACGAGTAAACAATGATGAACCGTGCGCTTTAGCCAAAGTGCCAATCTCTACATTGATACCACGAACAGTTTTATTATCACGCCCGTCGATGCGTGGCTCGCCTGCCACTACACGTGAACGTACAGTGTGCTTTTCAAGCTTACTTACCATAGCTAACACGTCAGATTTAGATGGTGCAGCTTCGTCATCACTACATAACGCAGCAACAGCTTGTGCCTTAACTTCACCTAAACGTGTGTAACGATCCATTTTATCGCTAATTTGGTAAGCTTCACCCACTGCCTCGCCAACTTCAGCTGTAACAGCAGCTTTAAGCTCAGCATTTTCTTCATCCGCAACCCAATCCCAAGTAGGTTTAGCCGCTTGTGAAGCAAATTCAGCTACGGCCTTAACCACAGCTTGCATTTCATCATGAGCAAAAAGAACAGCACCTAACATCACATCTTCACTTAGCTCTTTAGCTTCTGATTCAACCATCAATACAGCATCAGCAGTACCTGCAACAACCATGTCTAGATCAGATGTAGCTTGCGCTTCAAAGCTTGGGTTAAGCTGGTATCCAGCTTCATCAGAGTATGAAACACGTGCAGCACCAATGGGCCCAGCAAAAGGAATGCCTGAGATGGCTAACGCAGCAGAAGTACCGATCAAAGCTGCAATATCTGTGTCGTTTTGCTTATCAGCAGAAACAACAGTACAGATAACCTGCACTTCGTTCATGAACCCTTTAGGGAACAATGGACGAATTGGACGGTCAATCAAACGGCTAGTGAGCGTCTCTTTTTCAGAAGGACGAGCTTCACGCTTAAAGAAACCACCAGGAATCTTACCTACAGCATAAGTTTTTTCTTGGTAATGCACAGATAAAGGAAAGAAACCTTGATCAGGCTTAGCAGTTTTAGCACCTACAACAGCAACCAATACTTGGATTGCGTCATCGATAGTAACAAGTACAGCACCAGAAGCTTGACGTGCGATACGGCCAGTTTCTAGAGTTACAGTTTGTTCACCGTATTGAAATGTTTTGGTAATGATAGACATATATATCTCCATAAAATAATGATTCTGCAATCAATTGAGCGATCTAATCCACCAGTACACTTATTAACTCGATATAGCTGAATTTCAGCCTTGATACCAAGCCAATAAGAGTACGGGCCGATCCTCTCTTTTTGTTTACAGCTAATACAATAAAGGCCAAGTAACCGATTGGTCACCTAGCCTCTATTTACCACATCTGCAAATGCAACGTGTGGCATTTGTGTCAAATTTAAAACTCACTAGATTATCTAAATCCAGTGGCCTTAAATTGACTTTAGCGGCGTAGGCCTAAACGACCAATCAACGTAGTATAACGCGAAGCGTCTTTACGATTAAGGTAGTCTAATAGCTTACGACGCTGGTTAACCATGCGGATCAAACCACGACGTGAATGGTGATCATGGTTATGTTCTTTGAAGTGACTTTGAAGCGCCAAAATGTTCGCAGTTAGCAATGCAACTTGAACTTCTGGTGAACCTGTATCGCCTTCAGCAGTTTGGTAATCAGCTACTACAGCAGCTTTTTCAACAGCAGTTAATGCCATGGTAATTCTCCAATAATTAATATGCCCTCTGGCCACTCCTTAGAATGACTAGGGGTTCGTTAGTGTTTACACCGTGCATATTTACAGCGCAACGTAAATGAAAGTCTAAGTGCTCATCAAGCGTTTAGCTTTTAAGCGACCTTCAGGTTGTACCTCAGCTAAGCCAATAAAGGCATTCACTTCAGTAGCATGCGAGCTATACACTCGCACCACATCAAATACAGCATAGTCAGTGGCATGGTCTACAACCTTACCTTGCTGCAACGCCTCTATTTCATGGGGTGCTAATTGTACAGCATTTAATGTCAAAACGGCAGTATCTGCAGGCATTAATAGCTTATCTAAGGTTTCAAAGGCAGGAGTAATGTCTGGCCACTTGCCTTCTTCAACCACCTGACCCTTAGTCGCCTCATCAATAATAGCTTGCAAGTCTTCTAAGGTCACCATTTGCTCAGCGACAAAAGGCCCCGCCTGCAAGCGCCTTAGCTGTGCTACATGAGCACCACACTCTAATGCCAATCCTAGATCTTCCACAATACTGCGAATGTAAGTGCCTTTGGTGCAGGTAATATCCATTTGCACCTGACCATTAGAAAAATCCAATAGTTCCAAATTGTGAATGGTGACTTGTCTAGGCTTAACTTCCACCGTTTTTCCAGCTCGAGCCAATTTATATAAAGGTTGCCCCTTATGTTTTAACGCTGAAAACATGGAAGGCACTTGACTAATAAGGCCACGAAATTGTGGTAACTGAGCATCTACGTCAGCCAAAGTAACATGGCCACACGCTTTAGTTTCCACTACTTTACCGTCTGCATCGCTTGAGTCAGTGCGCACACCAAGCTGGCCAATAGTTTGATAACGTTTATCAGAATCAAGCAAAAACTGGCTAAACTTGGTAGCTTCGCCTAAGCAAATAGGTAACAATCCCGTCGCTAAAGGGTCCAGCGCACCCGTGTGGCCAGCCTTGCGGGCACCAAACATGCGCTTAACTCTTTGCAAGGCATGATTTGAGCTCATGCCTGTGGGTTTGTCTAAAATAAGAATGCCGCTGACTTCACGGCCTTTAGGTTGGCGAGCCACTAGCGCTTATTCAGCATCAGTGGCCTGCTCAGGATCAGATGCCCTAGCTTGGTCAATCAAGTTACTCAAGTAATTACCACGTGACAAACTGTCGTCATAATGAAACCGTAGAGTGGGCACTATACGTAGCTTCATACGCTGGCCTAACTGGCTGCGTAAAAAACCAGAAGCACTGTTAAGCGCTTTTACTGACTCTATAATTTCTTGCTCGTCTTCGCTACCATTGAAAATAGTGACAAACACTTTAGCATGAGACAAATCACGGGATACTTCTACAGCACTCACTGTCGCCATACCTACGCGAGGGTCTTTCACCTCACGTTGGATTAAGGATGCTAGTTCACGCTGTATTTGGTCTGCCACACGCTGGGTGCGGCTATATTCTTGTGCCATGGTTAGCCCTTACAAACTACGCTCGACTTCGACAGTATCGAAGACTTCGATTTGGTCACCAACACGAACATCGTTGTAGCTCTTCACACCGATACCACACTCAATACCATTGCGCACATCCGCAACAGCATCTTTGTGACGACGCAAGGATTCCAACTCACCTTCGTAGATAACGACGTTATCTCTTAATACACGAATAGGCTTGCTACGATGCACAGTACCTTCAGTCACCATACAGCCTGCAATCTGGCCCAATTTAGGCGAACGGAAGACTTCACGAACCTCTGCGATACCAACAATGGTCTCGCGTAATTCTGGTGACAACATGCCAGAAAGTGCAGCCTTAACATCGTTGATGATGTCATAGATTACGCTGTAATAGCGCAGATCAATACCTTCTTTCTCGATAAGCGCCTTAGCAGGAGTATCGGCACGAACGTTAAAACCAAAGATCACAGCGTTAGACGCTACAGCTAGGTTAACATCAGACTCAGCAATACCACCGACACCACTAGACACAACCTGCACCTTAACTTCTTCTGTACCGATATCCATCAAAGAGCTGGTTAGCGCTTCTAGAGAACCACGTACGTCTGTTTTAAGTACAACGTTTAATACAGAGGCTTGGTTTTTGCCCATGTTTTCAAACATAGCATCTAGCTTAGAGGCTTGTTGACGTGCAATTTTAACATCGCGATATTTACCTTGGCGGAACAGGGCTACTTCACGGGCTTTCTTTTCATCTGCAACTACAGCAAAGTCCTCTCCTGAATCAGGAGTACCGCCTAAGCCTAAAATCTCTACTGGAATAGAAGGGCCAGCACTAGTAATAGGCTTGCCATTTTCGTCCAGCATCGCACGTACGCGCCCAAACTGTTGTCCAGCTAGTACGATATCACCTTTTTTCAAGGTGCCATTTTGAATTAATATAGTCGCTACAGAACCACGACCTTTATCAAGCCTAGCTTCAACCACAACGCCTTTAGCTGGGGCTTCTGGAACTGCCGTAAGTTCCAATACTTCAGCTTCTAGTAACACAGCGTCTAACAAAGCATCAATACCATCGCCACTTTTAGCCGATACTGGGATGAACTGAGTCACACCACCCCAATCTTCTGGCACAACGTCACGGCTAGACAATTCAGTCTTCACGCGATCTACGTCGGCGCCTTCTTTGTCCATTTTATTGATCGCTACAATTAAAGGTACGCCAGCGGCTTTAGCATGCTGTACCGCTTCTTCAGTTTGTGGCATTACACCATCGTCTGCAGCAACAACCAAGATAACAATGTCAGTGGCCTTAGCTCCACGAGCACGCATCGCTGTAAAAGCAGCATGTCCTGGTGTGTCCAAGAAAGTAACCATCCCTTTGTC
>DKMQ01000076.1:51922-56291 GCA_002470565.1 Oceanospirillaceae bacterium UBA7410
CGGATGCAATCCAACAAGGAGGTCTTACCATGGTCAACGTGGCCCATTACAGTCACAACTGGAGCACGAGGAACCTCTTGACCTTCGTAGTTAATGCTTTCTACTACTTCAGTTTCAATAGCATCATCCATCACCAATTTAACAGTGTGACCCATTTCTTCAACAACAATAGTCGCTGTCTCTTGGTCAATTACTTGGTTGATGGTTGCCATAGCACCCATGTTAAACATAACCTTAATCACTTCAGCGGCTTTAACTTTCATGCGCTGAGCTAAATCTGCCACAGTAATAGATTCAGGCAAATTCACTTCATAAATGACCTTTTCAGTAGGCACTTCAAATGCATGCTCGCCATTGCCAGAACGCTTAGGTGCTGCAAGCTTTCCTTTATTACGGGCACCCTTGCCACGACTACGATCATCACGGCCACCTGATGCACGCCCTTTACCTTTGCCTTTACCAGCAGGGGCTCCGCCACGAGGCTTATCAGGTGTAGTAAATGTCTTTTGATTTGCAGGCTTCTTTTTAGTATCTTCAGCCGGTTTTTGACGAGGCGCTTCTGCACTTGCAGGTGCCTTAGCTGGTGCTACTGGTGCAGCTTTTGCAACTGGCACAGCTGGTGGGGCTTTTTCAGCTGCCGCAGCATCAAGCTTAACCTTATTCGCTTGATTCTCTGTTTCGCTTTTCGCTGCAGCACTTGCAAGAGCTTCTGCAGCTGATTTAGCATCTGCATCAGCTTTGATTTGAGCTTCTTCACTTGTTTTGCGAGCTAACAGTTCAGCTTTTTCAGCTTCAATAACAACCGCCTGATCATCTTCTTCAGACTTAACGTAGGTACGCTTTTTACGTACCTCAACATTAACCGTGCGCTTTCCAGCGGCGCCAGCTACTTTTAATGTACTGGTCGTCTTACGGCGCAAGATGATTTTTTTCGGGCCATCAGAGTTATCGCCCTCTCCACCATGAGACTTTTGCAAATGCGATAAAAGCGACTTACGCTCTTCATCTGATACAGCATCTGTAGCCTTGCGGCGAGTTAGGCCTGCTTCTTCCATTTGGTTAAGCAAACGCTCAACCGGAACACCTACTTTCTCAGCTAGGGTGTTGACAGTTTGATCTGTCATAATTGTCTTCTCCTGTCGGTCGGGCTATGGTTTAAACAAACCAAGGTGCGCGAGCCGTCATAATTAATTCTGCTGCTTTTTCGTCACTCAGACCTTCAATGTCTGAAATCTCGTCAACAGCTTGCTCAGCTAAGTCTTCCATCGTAATAATGCCACGACTTGCCAATACAAATGCAAGGTGAGTGTCCATACCTTCCATGTCTAGCAAATCTTGAGCTGGCTCAGATTTGTCTAGCTGTTCTTCTGCTGCTAGGGCTTGGTTAAGTAGCTTATCTTTTGCACGAGTACGAAGCTCTTCAACGATATCTTCATCCAAACCATCTATTGCTAACATTTCATCAAGCGGCACGTAGGCGATTTCTTCAAGACTAGCAAAGCCTTCTTCTACCAACATTTGCGCAAACTCTTCATCAATATCTAAGGCATCAACAAACGTTTGTACCACACCGCCTATTTCATCTTGTTGCTTGAGCGCAGCATCTTCTTCAGACATCACGTTAATAGTCCAGCCTGTTAATTCTGACGCTAGACGGACGTTTTGACCATTTCGGCCAATAGCCATTGCCAAGTTTTCGTCGCTCACCGCAACATCCATTGCATGGCGATCTTCATCCATAACAATCGAGCTCACTTCTGCAGGAGCCATAGCATTAATAACTAATTGTGCAGGATTATCATCCCAAAGCACAATATCAACACGTTCGTTATTTAATTCACCTGTCACTGCCTGAACTCGCGAACCTCGCATACCCACACACGCGCCAATGGGATCAATACGACCATCATTGGTTTTAACAGCGATTTTAGCACGAGAACCTGGATCACGGGCAGCAGCGCGGATTTCAATCACTTCTTCAGAAATTTCTGGCACTTCAATCTTAAACAGCTCAACCAGCATTTGCGGGTCTGTGCGGCTTAAGAACAACTGAGGACCTCGACTTTCAGTACGAACTTCGGCCAATAAGGCTCTAATGCGATCACCCATACGGAATGTTTCACGACCAATAAGCTGATCTCGAGCCATAAGTGCTTCTGCATTATTACCAAGATCTACGATTACATTGTCACGCGTCACTTTCTTAACACTGCCACTGATGATTTCACCAATACGTCCACGGTATAACTCAACCACTTTAGCACGCTCGGCTTCACGAACTTTTTGGACAATGACCTGCTTCGCCGTTTGTGCAGCTATACGGCCAAAGGCTTCAGTTGGCAACTCTTCTTCAACAACATCACCTAGCTCAAGGTCAGGACTAGTCACTTGAGCATCCTCAAGGATAACCTCAGCTTCTGGGTTGGTGAACACTTCATCAGTGACCACAGTCCAACAACGCGTCGTGGTAGCTGCACCCGTTTTACGATCAATGGTGACACGAATGTCGCACTCTTCATTGATATTTTTACGTGTAGCTGTGGCTAAGGCTAGTTCGATAGCTTCAAAGATGACGTCTTTTGGCACGTCCTTTTCATTTGAAACCGCTTCTGCCACTAACAGAATTTCTTTATTCATTTCAAGCTCTCACTTAATTTGGACTTATAAAACCGAGCTTAAAAGCGCGGTACAATATTGGCTTTTTCAATGCTGTCAAAAGGCAGCAAATACTCTTCATCATCAACTTGCAATAGTACGTCATCTCCTTCGATGCCGCTGAGCAAACCAGTAAAACGGCGACGGCCATCAAAAGCCAAACGCAATTTCAACGTTAGTTTCTCACCAATGCTAGCCTGGTATTGCTCCAAGCTAAACAAAGGACGATCCAACCCGGGCGATGACACCTCAAGTGTGTACTCACCCGTTATAGGATCTTCTACATCCATTACAGCAGCCACTTGACGACTCACGTCAGCACACTGCTCCACACCGATGCCTTTGGCATGGTCTATATAAACTCGCAAAGTGGTATGACGGCCTTGTGATATATACTCAATACCCCAAAGCTCACACCCACAAGCAACCACTGCTGGCGCTACTAATGCTTCAATTTGTGCTGCTGCACCTGCCATTTTAATATCCCAAAACGCAAAAAGCCCCAAAAGAGGGGCTTTTTGTTGACTATATGTATTCAGTCTCAAGGTGACAAACGCGTCACGACATGAACCCCTGAATTACTCCTTTATGACTTCCGTCAAAGGTAAGTGTAAAAACACTTACCTAAAAATGGTAGCGGGGGCAGGATTTGAACCTACGACCTTCGGGTTATGAGCCCGACGAGCTACCAGACTGCTCCACCCCGCATCAAAGTGCGCATATAATATCCAATTATTCCTTGTACGTCAAACACTTATTGCAATTAACTAGTAAAAAGCTGCATTTATTATTCAGGCTCACCAAACGCCAGTATTAGCCATTGAGATCCATGGCTCCATAGGCTCTAAAGCATTACCAGCCTGCAATAATTCAATGGAAACACCGTCAGGTGATTTTACAAATGCCATATGGCCATCGCGAGGCGGACGATTGATCACAGTGCCTTCATCCATCAATGCTTGGCAAAGTTGGTATATATCATCCACCTCATACGCTAAGTGTCCCCAGCTTCTACCTGTACTCAAGGTTTCACTCTCGTCCCAGTTGTACGTAAGCTCTAGCAAAGGCGCCTGCGTCTCACGCGAATGAGCTTCATCAATAGCACCTGCCAAAAATACTAAAGTGAATCGTCCAGACTCATGCTCTGAACGCTTCACTTCAACCAAACCCAACTGGTTACACCAAAAATCTAACGAAGCAGTTAAATCTTTTACTCTTATCATCGTATGTAAATAACGCACACCTACCCCACTATTTTTTATGTATTAACCCAGCGCAGCATAAGCCTACTCAAAAGGCGCAATAATTAAACGCCTGACACTAGCATAAATGATCCATAGTCTATGTCACTATTACTTATTCTATGGCATTTGATCTCTTGATACTCTTTACTATCTACAGCTAATACTGCTTTTTCTAAACTTGGAAATTCAACAACAACATGGCGGTCAAAGTCACGACCCTCGTGATGGCTTGCAACACTAGTTTGAACGAGAAACTTACCCTCATACTTTTCAAAGACGCCAACGACTTTTGAACTATAGCGGGCCTTAAATTCTTGCCCATTAGTGACTTTAACAAACCCAATGAGATAGCCTTTAGGCATATTAACACCTCCTTTTTAAACAGCGGATTATTATATTGTGTTACGCGATCACTATCATTATTGCGCAGATAAATATGCTTGGTGAAGCGCCCGCTAGCCCTCTTACCA
>DKMQ01000102.1:0-8042 GCA_002470565.1 Oceanospirillaceae bacterium UBA7410
CAAATCTACGGCCAAGTTGATGGTTTCTACGCCACGCTCTAGCGAGCTGCCACGCTGCTCTACAATGAGTTTCTCACCTGTAGCTGTGTGCAAGTGCACATAAGATACACCGCCTAAATGTTCAATTATATCCACTTTAAATGGATTAGGTACTTCACTTTGTACAAAGTGCTGGGGTCGAATGCCAACTACCAATTCAGTGCCTTCTGCAGGCAAAGTGGCTTTAGAAGGCACGGTGATGTTATTCAACCCGGGCACCATAAGGGCGCCATTTGCTACCACAGCATTTAAGAAGTTCATGCCAGGAGAGCCAATAAAGCCTGCAACAAATTTATTCACTGGATTGTTATATAGCTCTAAAGGTGAGCCCACTTGCTCTATTCTGCCTGCTCTAAGCACTACTATTTTGTCAGCCATAGTCATGGCTTCTACCTGATCGTGGGTCACGTATATCATGGTAGCCCCCAATTCTTTATGCAGGTGGGCAAGTTCAACCCGCATTTCTACTCTTAATTCGGCATCTAAGTTTGATAGAGGCTCGTCAAATAAGAATACTTCTGGGCCGCGCACGATGGCTCTGCCAATGGCTACACGTTGACGCTGGCCGCCAGACAAAGCTCTAGGTTTGCGGTCAAGGTAAGGGGTTAGCTGCAATATGTTGGATGCGTGATCTACTTTTTTGATGATTTCTAGCTTAGGAACCTTATTCATTTTCAGACCAAAGCTCATATTTTCACGCACAGTCATGTGAGGATACAAAGCATAGGTCTGAAATACCATGGCCACGCCACGATCGGAGGAGTCTGCTTTAGTCACATCGCGCTCACCAATTTTTATACTGCCAGATGTGGTTTCTTCCAAACCAGCAATCATGCGTAAAAGGGTAGACTTACCACAGCCTGAAGGGCCTACAAATACGCAAAAATCTCCCGCTTCAATATGTAGATCCACTCCATGGATAACACGGATGTCATCATAATTTTTAGTGGTATTGATTAAAGAAACGCTGGACATGTTAATAACCCTTTTATTTGATACGTAACTAGAGATCTAGTGAGCTTATTCTACACGTTCATGATTTCGAAAGTGCTTGACAAATAGAGGTTCTCATACTTATTATTCGATTGCAATAAGTGAAAACAGATCTCATTATCTGGAACTTAATAAAAACGGAGAACCACAATGTTGCATAATAAAAAAACTTTAGCTGCCCTATTTGCTGCAGCTTCTATGATGTCTGCAAATGCCTTTTCTGGCGAGTTAGTGATCAACACTGACACGTCTGATCCAGCCCCAAAAGCTGCTTTTGAAGCACTCATCGCTGGCTTTGAAGCTGAAAACCCTGATGTAAGTGTGACTTGGAACTTATTTGACCATGAAGGTTATAAGACTTCCATTCGTAACTTCCTTACCGCAGATGCGCCAGATTTGGCCAACTGGTATGCCGGTAACCGTATGTTGCCATACGTAAATGCAGGCTTATTTGAGCCAGTAGATGATGTGTGGGCAGCCAACGGACTAAATGATTCTTTGGCTTCTGCCGCAGCATCTATGACCATTGATGGTAAGAAGTGGGGCGTGCCTTACACTTATTACAACTGGGGTGTTTACTATCGCCAGGACATTTTTGAAGCAAATAACATTGAAGTGCCTACAGACTGGGCTGGCTTAATGGCTGCCGGTGAAACGCTTAAGGCTGCTGGTGTTACGCCAATTACTATTGGTACTAAGTACTTATGGACTGCTGGTGGTGTATTTGATTACCTAAACTTGCGCACCAACGGTTATGACTTCCACATGGCATTAACTAAGGGCGAAGTCTCTTGGACTGATGATCGTGTAAGAGCCACCATGGCCAACTGGAAAGAATTGATCGATGCAGATTTCTTTTTAGCAGACCATGCTGCTTATTCTTGGCAGGAAGCTTTAGCACCTATGATTCAAGGCAAAGCTGCCATGTATGTGATGGGTAACTTTGCTGTAGCGCCATTGCGTGATGCAGGCTTGACGGATGATCAACTAGGTTTCTTCCAGTTTCCTGTGATCGATGCAAGCATCCCTGTTGCTGAAGAAGCACCTACGGATACGATGCACATTCCTGCTAACGCAAAAAACAAGGTAGACGCGAAGCGTTTCTTGGCGTACTTAGCACGTGCTGATGTGCAAACTGAAATAAATGCTACTTTAGGTCAGTTGCCAATCAACAGTGGTTCTAGTGTGTCTGATGACAAGTTCCTACAAGCTGGTTACGAAATGTTGTCTAATACCGACGGTGGTATTGCTCAGTTCTTCGACCGTGACGCACCTGCAGAAATGGCATCAGCAGGTATGGAAGGCTTCCAAGAGTTTATGGTTAAGCCTGACCGTCTAGATGCTATCCTTGAGCGTTTAGAAAAAACCCGCAAGCGCGTTTATAAGTAAACCCGTGGCGCATTGCCAGCCCATAAACAGGGCTGGCTTTTTCTATTCTAGTAAAAATCTGTGTTAAGGATAAGTATATGAGAGACTATTGGCGCGCTAATCAGCAACGTCTGGCGCCTGTGCTGTTTCTATTGCCAGGCCTATTGATGTTTTTGGTGTATGTTGTTGTGCCTATTTTCCAATCTGTTTCTATCAGCTTTTATGCATGGGATGGTTTGGGTGAGAAGGAATACGTTGGCATTGCAAACTATGTTGAGCTGATGGATGACGAAGCGTTTTATACCTCTTTAAAGAACAACGTCATTTGGTTGGTGTTGTATATGCTGGCCATACCTGCAGGTTTGTTCGTGGCCTTATTTCTTAATCAAAATGTAAGAGGGATTCGTATTTACAAATCTCTGTTCTTTTTTCCCTTTGTTATTTCTCAAGTTGTAGTGGGCCTGGTTTTTTCTTGGTTCTACGATCCAAGTTATGGTTTATTTAACAAAATATTAGAATTTTTTGGTGCCGACCCTATCGCTATATTAGCTGATGAAGATTGGGTTACTTATGGCATTATTATTGCTGGATTATGGCCCCAAACGGCCTATTGTATGATTTTATATTTAACGGGCTTAAATGCTGTAGACAGCGAGCAAATTGAAGCCGCCCGTTTAGACAACGCTAAGGGACTTAAACTCTTGTGGTACATTATCTTACCGCAGTTGCGCCCTGCCACATTTATAGCCATGGTGGTGACCATCATCGGCGCATTACGTAGTTTTGATTTAGTCTCTATTATGACCAACGGAGGCCCGTGGGGCTCTAGTCGTGTATTGGCGTTTTATATGTACGAGCAAGCTTTTTCCGAATATGGCTTTCGCATGGGTTATGGTGCTGCCATTGCTGTTGTATTATTCGCTATTATGATGATTTATATCGCGTCCTTTCTTTATAAAATGTACCGTGATGAGAGGGGCCACTAACATGTTTCCAAGACCTATTGAAAAAGCTTCTCCTCCTGCCAAAGCACTCTATAAAATCGCTTTGCCAGTGGCTCTTATTATTTGGCTTTTGCCTTTATTGGCTGTGGCCTTAACGTCTTTACGTTCTCAAGCAGACATATTAACTGGCAACTATTGGGGCTGGCCTACTTCGTTTAACATGCTTGAAAACTACACCGCTATTTTTGAAAATACGCCGATTGGCCAATACATCCTAAACTCGTTTAGGGTCACCATCCCTACAGTGATAGGCGCTGTAGGCTTATCATGTATGACAGGTTTTGCCTTGGCTGTGTATAAGTTTAAAGGCAACTTAATACTGTTCTTTTTGTTTGTGGCAGGCAATTTTGTGCCGTTTCAAATTTTGATGGTGCCAGTGCGTGATTTCACCGTTAGCTTAGGTATTTATAACACCATTAGTGGCCTTGCCTTGTTTCATATTGCGTTTCAAACTGGGTTTTGCACCTTGTTTATGCGCAACTTTATTAAAGCGTTGCCATTTGAATTAGTAGAAGCAGCTCGAGTGGAAGGGGTGAGTGAGATACGCATTTTTTGGTATGTGGTTTTGCCATTAATGAAGCCGGCTATTGCCGCATTGTCGGTGCTTATTTTCACCTTTATATGGAATGATTATTTCTGGGCTATGGTGCTTACTCAAGGTGCGGATACACAGCCTATAACTGCGGGTCTAAACTCACTGAATGGCCAGTGGGTCTCTTCTTGGCATTTGGTTTCTGCAGGTTCTATTGTGGCGGCTATGCCACCTGTGATCATGTTCTTCTTAATGCAGCGTCACTTTATCGCGGGCCTAACGCTTGGGGCAGTTAAATAATGCAAGTTTGGCGCTTGGATGATAGTGCACAAACCATCGTTGTTGCATCCATCGATAACAGTATGGCCTTTATTGCATACTGGGGTGCGGTGCTGCCAGAGCATGAGAACTTAGCACAAGTCGTTCACGCCCAAATGCGTGATCTGACGGGGGGCATGATAGATCAGAACGCGCCCGTGTCTTTGTGTCCTGTAGAAGGCGACGCTTTTCCTGGAATGCCAGCCTTAGTGGCAAGCGATGCATCAGGCATAGACCTAATGCCGTGTTTTACCTTGCGCCAAGCCCATTTTAAAAAACAATCACTAGAGCTTATCTATGTGGATAAAGCCCTAGGCTTAACCTACAGCGCAAATATTAACAGTGCCATAGACGGTGTTTGGCAATTAACCAGTCAGCTAGATTCTGAAGTTGATATTAAGGTGCATTGGCTAGCCGCTCCCGTATTACCCAGCGCAGATAAAGCGCCACGAGTGTTAGAGTTTGGTGGCCGCTGGTGTGGCGAATTTAAACTCAGTGAGCGTAGCTTTGGGCCCAGTGCCTTGGTGCGTGAAAACCGCACAGGTCGCACTGGCCATGAACATTTTCCAGGTTTAATGACACTCGCCCAAGGGGCTAACTATTGCCAAGGCGACGTTTATGCTTGGCATTATGGCTGGTCTGGTGGCCATAAAATGGTTGCAGAGCAGTTGCCAGATGGTCGCAGACAAGTGCAGTTTGGCCACGTGCCTCACTCGCACCGCGCTTTGGCAAAAACCTTTTCCAGCGCCAACCAATATATCGCTTTTAGTGCTCATGGTATCAATGGTGTAAGTGTGCCTTTGCAAAAATACGTACGAGAGCAATTATTGCCTTCTAGCATCATGCAAAAACCTAGGCCTGTGCATTACAATTGCTGGGAAGCGATCTATTTTGATCATGATGTTGATTTACTAAAAGATTTGGCTAGCCGTGCTGCAGGTCTTGGTGCAGAGCGCTTTGTACTTGATGATGGTTGGTTTGGTAAACGTGATGATGACACCACATCTTTGGGGGACTGGGACCTTGATATACGTAAATACCCCCATGGTTTAACCCCTCTTATTGAACATGTGCAATCTTGTGGTATGGGTTTTGGTTTGTGGTTTGAGCCTGAAATGGTAAATGAAGAATCTAATTTATATAAAGCACACCCGCAGTGGGTTTTGGGCAGAGCTTCACAAACCCGTGGGCGCCAGCAGTTAGTATTAAATATAGCTTTGCCTGCAGTGCAAGAATACCTCTACACCAAAGTGAGCCATATGCTTGCCAACAACGCTATTGAATACATTAAATGGGACCATAACAGAGTGCTGCCGTTTGCTGATGTGGCACAAACTCAAGCTATTTATGGCCTGCTATCACGCTTAAGAGCAGCATTCCCCCATGTGGAAATTGAATCGTGTAGCTCTGGCGGCGCACGTATTGATTATGGCGTTTTAGAGCACACCCAAAGAGTATGGCTATCAGATAGTAACGATGCGCTTGAACGCTTGCGCATCCAGCATCAAGCGGCTACTTTTTTACCAGCCATTGTGACTGGAAGTCATGTGGGCCCAAGGCATTGTCACACAAGTGGTCGAGTGCACAGTATGAACTTTAGAGCTTGGGTGGCGGCGCAGCGCCACATGGGCATGGAAATGGACCCAAGGGAGCTTACCACCACAGAAGCAGATCAACTGCGACAGGTGGTGACTTTTTGGAAGCAACAACGAGATTGGCTGTTAAAGGCAGATATTCTGCGTTTAGACAGCCACGATAAGGCTGTTTTAGCCGAGCTGCACTTGGCAGCAACAGGTGAGCAATTTGTAGTGTTTGCAGGGGTTGCTGATAGCAGCGCACAAATAAGCCCTAGGCCATTGCCGCTCACTGGATTAGATGCCAAAGCCCAGTATGAAATAGATTTAGTAAACCGTGATGAACTAGTCAGTTTGTCGCGTGGAGAGATGGCGATTAAGGTGGAAAAACTAACCCTTAGTGGCAGCTATTTAATGAACTACGGTGTCACCCTACCTTGGCAGTTTCCTAACGCCATGTGGGTATTAAAAGGAAAGCGATTATGAGTAAACCAAGACGCAGCCAAGCCTGGTATGGAGGCGCTGATAAAGACGGGTTTATACATCGTAGTTGGATGAAAAATCAGGGTTTTCCAGATCATGTATTTGATGGACGACCTATTATCGGTATTTGTAATACTTGGTCAGAACTCACTCCTTGTAACTCAGGGTTACGAGAGCTAGCAGAGGGTGTGAAACGCGGCGTATGGGAAGCAGGTGGTTTTCCAGTAGAATTTCCAGTAATGAGTTTGGGCGAAACCCAAATGAAGCCCACGGCAATGATGTTTCGTAATTTATTGGCCATGGACGTAGAAGAGTCTATTCGTGCCTATGGTATTGATGGCGTCGTGCTTTTGGGTGGCTGTGATAAAACCACACCAGGCCAGCTAATGGGCGCCGCTTCTGTAGATTTACCTACTATTGTAGTGAGCTCTGGCCCTATGCTTAACGGCAAGTGGAAAGGCAAAGACATTGGCTCTGGAACAGATGTTTGGAAATTTTCAGAATCAGTAAGGGCAGGAGATCTGAGTCTAAAAGAGTTTATGGATGCCGAAACTGGCATGAGCCGCTCTAAAGGCGTGTGTATGACCATGGGCACTGCCTCCACTATGGCTTCTATTGTAGAGGCTATGGGCATGTCATTACCTACTAATGCTGCACTACCTGCAGTAGATGCAAGGCGCATGGCATTAGCCCATATGACGGGCAAACGTATTGTTGAAATGGTAGAAGAAGACCTAAAACCATCAGATGTGATGACTAAAGAAAGTTTCCAAAATGCGATTTGTGCTAATGCCGCAGTGGGTGGCTCTAGTAACGCTGTGATTCACTTACTAGCGATTGCAGGGCGAGTGGGAATAGATTTGGATTTAGATGCCTTTGAGCTAGGTGGCAGTGTGCCTTTGCTGGTTAATTGCATGCCCTCAGGTAAGTACTTGATGGAAGACTTTTGTTATGCCGGTGGTATGCCAGCGGTAATGGCAGAAATTAAGCGGTTGTTAAAGCCTGCTAACACCATTTTAGGCCGTGACATTAGCGCCTATTATGAAGGAGCTGAGTGTTATAACCGTGACGTCATTTATGCCTTTGACGAGCCGCTTAAACCTGCTGCTGGTCTGCGTGTATTGCGTGGTAATTTGGCAGTGAATGGCGCCATTATTAAACCTTCTGCAGCTACAAAAGAATTACTTGAGCATGAAGGTGAAGCCTATGTGTTTGAAACCATTGAAGAGCTAAAGGCTACTATCGACGATCCCGATTTACCGGTCACTAAAGACTCTATATTGGTGCTCAAGGGCTGTGGACCTAAAGGTTATCCCGGCATGCCAGAAGTAGGCAATATGCCTATACCTGGCAAGCTCATTACTCAGGGGGTCACCGATATGGTGCGTGTTTCTGATGCGCGTATGTCTGGTACAGCCTTTGGCACTGTAGTGCTGCACGTGAGCCCCGAAGCTCAAGCTGGTGGTACATTGGCTTTGGTTAAAACTGGTGATCGTATTCGTTTATCTGCCAGTAAAGGTGAGTTGCAACTATTGGTAGATGACACTGAACTGGCCTTGCGTCGTGCTAATTGGCAGCCTGATCCGCCGCATTATGTGCGTGGCTATGCCAAGCTTTATATTGACCATGTGATGCAGGCAGAACATGGGGCCGATTTTGACTTTTTGGTGGGTAAAGATACTCGCCCGGTCACCAGGGAGAGTCATTAATGGAACTCACAGCAACTTATCC
>DKMQ01000102.1:8165-18806 GCA_002470565.1 Oceanospirillaceae bacterium UBA7410
ATTTGTGGCTCAAATGAAGGCTAAATACAAAAACGCACCGCTTGCAATCACTTGTGATATTACAGACATTGATGCACTGCAGGCAGCGATGGATAAGGCGGCAGCAGCCCATGGTGTGATCAATGTTGTGGTGAACAATGCCGGTGATGATACCCGTCATAGTTTGGCACAAACTTCTGTTCAAGCATGGGACCTGTGCCAAAATATTAACCTGCGCCCGCATTTTTTTACTGCACAAAAAGCAGCCCAAGGCATGGCAGAAAGTGGTGGTAGCATTATTAATGTCTCTTCTGTTTCTTATATGATGGGCAATGCAGGTTATCCAGGCTACGTGGCTGCTAATGCAGGTATCAATGGGCTAACGCGTGCTTTAGCTCGTGAGTTAGGCCCGCAAAATATCAGGGTAAATTCTCTAATGCCAGGCTGGGTAATGACCGATAAACAATTAAAAATGTGGGCCACACCAGAAAGCATGTCACAACACTTAGAAAAACAGTGTTTAAAAACACACCTTAAACCAGAAGATATTGTAGGTGCGACTTTATTTTTGGCCTCCAGTGCCAGCCGCATGATGACAGGCCAAGCCATGGTAGTGGATGGTGGTGTAGTGGTGACTGGCTAATGCAATGGAAAAACACACAAGGTGTTTGCTGGGTGGCTGTAGATTGGGGCACTAGTAATTTACGCATTTGGTTAATGTCAAAAGACAGCCAAGTGATAGACCACAATAGCAGTGATCAGGGTATGGCAAGCTTAAATAGCGCCGCTGAATTTGAGCAAGTGCTATTTGAATGTTTAGAAACATTACTTGTTGATGGTGACACTTTACCCGTGGTTTGTTGTGGCATGGTGGGCGCCAAACAAGGCTGGCAAGATGCAGGCTATTCTACAGTGCCTCATAACCCCCTGGAGTATCAAAAACCTGTTGCTTTGCCTACCAAACATAGCCAGTTATGGGTTTGGGTGCTACCGGGATTATGCCAACAGCAGCCTGCTGATGTAATGCGCGGTGAAGAAACTCAAATAGCTGGTGTATTATGTGGGCATAAAGATTTTACAGGCGTGTTGTGTTTGCCTGGCACGCATAGTAAATGGGCACTTTCTCAGGCAGGACAAGTGGTGTCTTTTAATACTTTTATGACAGGTGAGTTGTTTGCTTTGTTGTCAAAGCAATCAGTGCTGCGCCACTCAATCATTGATGATCAGTGGAGTGATGAGGCATTTAAGCAAGGTGTGAGTGATGGTTTTAATAACCCTGCCCAATTTACTGGTGCGCTTTTTTCTGTAAGGGCAGAAGATATATTGGGTAGTGGTGCTGTTTTGTTTGGTAAGGCCCGTTTGTCAGGTTTGTTAATTGGTATGGAGCTAGCTGGCACTAAGCAATGGTGGCAGGGGCAAAAAGTGATGTTATTGGGTGACAGCCTATTACAATCACTATATAAATTAGCCATGGAGCAAATGAATATCGACGTGGCTTTAATGGACGCAACACAAATGACTTTGGCAGGTTTAACCGCTGCCTACGAGCAACAAGGATAATATAATGTCCAGAAACTTAATGGCTATTTTGCGTGGTGTGACACCAAGTGAAGTGGTAGCGCTGGGTGAACAGCTTGTGCAAGCTGGGATTCATCAAATAGAGGTGCCACTTAACTCCCCTAATGCACTAGAAAGTATCGCCAAACTACACGAAGCCTTGGGTGGGCAGGCATTTATAGGGGCAGGTACAGTGCTAAATGTGCCTGATGCTAAGGCTGTTTATGCCCATGGTGGTGAATTTATCGTTTCGCCAAACGCTAACAGTGATGTGATTAAAGCCACTAAAGACATGGGTATGATGTCTTATCCTGGTGTTCTCACACCTACTGAGTGTTTTTCAGCCCTTGATAGTGGCGCAGATGTATTGAAACTGTTTCCAGCATTTTTGTTGGGCGTGAATGGTTTTAAGGCCATTCAAGCGGTATTACCCACACATGTGCAATGCTACGCTGTGGGTGGCATCGGCAGTGATGATTTTGTAACCTGGCGCAAAGCTGGCATCGCAGGCTTTGGCTTAGCTTCCAACCTTTATTCTCCAGGTGATAACCCACAAAAAATGGCCCAAAAAGCTAAAATTTTAGTCAATGCGTGGGATAATAGTTTGTGACTCCCAATCTTTTTGTAGCTAATAATGTGTTTGATGATCGAGCTTGCCAATTGGGTGAAGGCCCCTTATGGCATCCGTTACAGCAGCGCTGGTATTGGTTTGATATTTTACAAAACAGATTATTAGCAAAAGACACCCATGAGGACTCTCTCCAAGCACAGTATAGTTGGCAGTTTGATGAAATGGTGTCAGCGGCAGGATGGCTAGATGAGTACATGCTGCTCATTGCCAGTGAAACAGGGCTGTATAAGTTCGATACCCGCAGCCCAAGTTCACCTCAGGCAAGTAAGCAATTAGTTGTTGAGCTAGAAGCAAATAACCCGTTAACTAGATCAAACGATGGCCGCAGCGACCCATGGGGAGGCTTTTGGATAGGCACTATGGGTAAGCAGGCCCAGCAAGGTTTAGGGTCTATTTATCGTTATTATCAAGGGCAGCTGCGACAGCTAGTAACAGACATTACCATCAGTAACGCGATTTGTTTTGCGCCAGATAAAACCTGTGCTTATTATACTGACACGCCTAGCCAACAAATTATGCGCCAAGCTTTAGATACACAAGGCTGGCCCGTGGGTAAAGCGTGTGTATGGGTAGATTTACGAGCCCAAAACCGTAACCCAGACGGGGCAGTGGTAGATGCACATGGCAACCTATGGAATGCGCAGTGGGGGGCAAGTGAAGTGGTGTGTTATAACCTAGAAGGCCAAGCCATACTTCGGGTGGCCTTTGATGCTAAACAAATAAGCTGCCCAGCGTTTGGTGGAACCCATATGAAAGTGTTATTAGCCACCAGCGCCGCGGTAGACGCGGACATAAAAGATAAAAATGCAGGTATGACATTTACAACAGACACTGCAGTTATGGACATTACTGGTTTGGCTGAATATCGCGTGGAGTTATAGCATGAGCACTGATAAATCATCACACCAATTTGCCTTACCCATTAAACCTACACTTGGTACTTGTTATTACCCTGAGCAATGGCCAAGGGAAAAGTGGCAAGAAGATGCGCAGCAAATGGCACAACTAGGTTTAACTTGGGTGCGTATTGCTGAGTTTTCATGGGGTGTATTAGAGGCTAAACCTGGAGAACTAAAGTGGCAATGGTTAGATGATGCCATAGAAGTGTTGGGGCAAGCAGGGCTTAAAGTAGTGCTTGGCACACCCAGTGCTACACCGCCAAGGTGGATGTTGGATAAATGGCCAGACATGCTAGCTTGTGATGAAAATGGCCATGCTAGAAAATTTGGCTCACGTAGGCATTACTGCTTTAGCCATCTTGGCTATCGTGAGGAATCTGTGCGCATGGCGCAGCTTATGGCCAAACGTTATGGTAACAACCCCTACATACACGCATGGCAGGTGGATAATGAATATGGCTGCCATGACACCATCTATTCATACAGCGAAGCGGCAAAACAAGGGTTTCGCACTTGGCTGCAACAACAATTTAGAGATATTGATGCGCTCAATGAAGCTTGGGGTAATGTGTTTTGGTCGATGCAATACAATAGTTTTGAGCAAATAGAGCTGCCTAATGCCACTGTTACCGAAGCTAATCCAGCCCACTATATGGCTTATCGTCGTTTTAGCTCAGACCAGGTATGTGATTTTAACCTAGCTCAAGTGCAGGTTATTAAAGCCCACTCCAAAGCCCCTGTAAGCCATAATTTTATGGGCCGTATTACTGATTTTGACCATGGCGCGGTAGCACAAGATCTAGACTTTGTAACTTGGGATAGTTACCCACTCGGTTTTTTAGAAGATCGTGTTAATGCCACGACAGACCATCAGTGCCAATATGAGCGCCAAGGTGATCCAGATTTTCAAGCTTTTCATCATGATTTATACCGTGGTGTGGGTAATGGCCGCTGGTGGGTGATGGAGCAACAACCAGGGCCTGTCAATTGGGCGCCTTATAACCCTGCGCCTTTGCCTGGCATGGTGCGGTTGTGGAGCTGGGAGGCTATAGCTCATGGAGCTGAGGCTGTGTGTTACTTTCGCTGGCGCCAAGCACCTTTTGCTCAGGAACAAATGCACTCAGGCCTATTGCGTCCAGATTCAAGCCAAGCACCGTGTTATGAACAAGTGCGTCAGCTTGCACAAGAGATTGAGCAGTTTCCAGTGAGCAAAGGCAAGGTAGATGTGGCTTTGGTATTTGATTACCATGCTCAGTGGGCCTGGGAAATTCAACCTCATGCTGCCAATACTAGTTACTTTGATTTGGTATTTGACTGCTACAAAGCGCTACGAAAGCAGGGCTTGTCGGTAGATATTGTGCCGCCATCATCGTTGCAGTTGCAAACGTGTTGTGATCAGTATGAGCTGATCTGGGCGCCAGGGCTTATGCATATGCACAGCTTGTTAAAACAAACACTAAGCCAAGCCAAAGGTCACGTAGTGTGGGGGCCGCGTAGTGCTGCCAAAACCCAGCAGATGGCTATACCAGTGCCGCTGCCACCTAACGTTGATGCTTTGCCTGTGACTGTGTTGTCATGTGAAAGCCTGCGACCAGATAGGCCCATAGCTCTAGACAACGGTGGCTATGTGGTCAATTATCGTGAAATATTGAGTATAAATGGCAGCCTCGGTGATGTTATTGAACACAGTGAAGATGGCGAGCCGGTGTTAGTGCAGTGTGGCAAGCAATTGTATTTATCAGCCTGGCTAGACCAAAGTGCTTGGCAGCGGGTGGTGAAAAATGTGTGTGCTATGGCAAATATCACTACCCAAAAAATGCCAGAAGGGGTGCGCCGTCGTAACACTCAAACCCACAGTTTTTGGTTTAACTATGACAATAAACCTCACCAAGTGGATGCACACACCATAGAACCAGGTGGTGTGTTAATCCAATGAGCTTAAGGCCTTGTGCTAAAGCCCCAGATGGTAGTGACATTGCCTGCGTGACTATTGGTGATGATCAGCTACAAGCCACAATAATTAGTTTTGGTGCCTGTCTAAAAGATCTTCGTTTAAAAAACTTTGATTATCCACTGGTGCTTGGGTTTAAAAAAGTAGAGGACTACATTACCAATGCTGCTTATTTTGGCGCAGTAGTTGGGCGTAATGCCAACCGGATTGCAAAGGGCAAATGTGTATTAGAGGGCCATCCATTAAAGCTCACTATGGCTGAAAATGACCAACATCAACTGCATGGTGGGCCTAATGGTAGCAGCTTTCGTAATTGGAAATTAGTGTCTGCAACCGCTAATCAAGTGGTGCTGCAAGATAATCTACCTGATGGGCATATGGGCTTCCCTGGTCACTTGGCGGTGCAAGTCACCTACACTGTTGAACACAATGTGTTGGATGTGAAGATTGAAGCCACTACAGACCAAACGACCTTGTGCAACTTTGCACTACATAACTATTTTAATTTAGATAATACACTCACGTTAAAAGATCATTATTTAAGCGTAGCAGCAAACACTTATTTAGCCACTGATACGAGCGGTATTCCTCTAGGGCATGAGGCAAGTGTAGCCAATACAGACAAAGACTATCTGCAACTAAAAAGCTTAGATGGTTTAGCTCAAAAGCCGTCTTTGGATCACAATTTTTGTATCAACCACTTTTCTGGCAAGCTAAAACCTGTGGCTTTATTGCAGTCGCGCTTATCAGGAATCAGCATGCAATTGTTTAGCTGCGAAGCAGGCTTGCAAGTATATGATGCGGCCCATGTGAATGTGAATGCACAAGAAGCGCTTCACGCACGCCCCTACACTGCGTACGCAGCTTTGGCATTAGAACCGCAGGGGTGGCCTAATGCAGCTAATGAGGGCGCATTCCCAAGTGTTGTGCTGCACCCTAAGGATGTGTATTCACAACATACACGATTTGCTTTTGATATAGATGCACATTAATCGTTAAGTTTTATGCTTAAATAAGGCTCAGGTGAAGTTGATATAATGGGTGGTTAGCAATACATGCAGTTTAGCGATGAAAAGCAGTTTACAACACCTCCAAATATTTGTATCATGCGCCCCCACTGATCTGTACTATGGGTCAGGAATTTTTAGGACTATAGCTCAGTTGGTTAGAGCGCATCCTTGACATGGATGAGGTCAGCAGTTCGAATCTGCTTAGTCCTACCACATATTCAACGTTTAGTTGTATTGACTAAATGTCCAAAAACTAGGCATTAATTTCTGGGTCAAACCCCTATAATGCGAGTTTTAAGTTAAAAAAGGCTATCCTTTGCGGGCTAGCCTTTTTTATTGGTTGTAATTTAGTTGTGGCAACTAACGTAATAATTAACGCCACAGCCCATGCCGGATTGGCTTTATTGATACCACAGTTATAAACACTCAAACGCACACCTAAGGTCTTTAATTCAATTCCACAAAAAGGTAAAACTGTGCTATTTTTTATCTGATTAAATGACTAATTATTTAAAGCAGCCGGCTTCACTTTATTCTAGGTGAATGCTTAGTGTTGTTCTGCTAATAAAAATGGAGCATTGAATGAGTTCTTTCATACGTGTGTTGGCTTTATTAATGACCTTGAACTTTAGCTTCACTGTGTCGGCTAATTCAACGAAAGGCACACAAGAAACTATCCTTCAGCACTTTCAAAGGCATGCACCGGCAGACACCTTGTTTTACATGGATGGTCTAGTGAATCCTGAAATATCCGGTGCCGCAGAAAACTTTGGCGCTAATAATTTACAAATAGACTTGTTAGTTAATCAACTGGAAAGTTTAAACTCCAAGCAATACACTGCTGAGATTGACTTCCTAGTTAGCTTACTCAAAAGTGGGCTTGAAGATAAAAGTGATGGATTATATGACTTAAGCAGTGTTTATGGCCTGCATGAAAGTATGGCCAGTGCGGTTTATTTAGATGGGTTGATTCCTGTTGTCCAACTGGCAGTTAACGACTCACAGTCGCTGATCAAGTTGTTTTCTCACGCAGGCAAGCAAAGTGGGGTAAAGCATCAAGTACAAACCTGGGGCATTCATGATGTCAATTTATGGCGACTACAAACAAAACAAGACTTGGGTTTTGATTTGTGGCTAGCGTTGGCAATATCAGACAATGTCGCTAGCATTTCTATCATGCCTGATAAGCTCTCTAAGGCGCGTCGCTTGGATGTACTAGGCTTGTTACCAGAAGCCTATTCTGTGGCTGATAGCCAAAGCATGGCAAAGATAAGAGAGGCTGAAGGGTATTTAACCTACTCCGCTGGATTTATTAACTTGTTTGAAATGGCCAGGGCAGTGAGCGACCCACAAAGCAGCAAAGCGGGCGAAGATTTAATTGCGCTTGTTGGTGATGAGTTTTTGTCTGACATAACCAAAGCTTGCAGACGAGACTGGTTAGAGATCGCAGAGGCTGTGCCAAAACTAGTGTTTGGTGTGGACAGCATGGATCTACAAGGCGATGTGTTAGATTTAGATGCGCATCTGTTATTACAAATTACAGACGTTGGAGTAGCGCAAGCTCTTGAACAGCTTAATGGGCACCTTCCCAGCTATACATTGACAGCCCAAGATGCGCTGTTTTCTGCCGCCTTAGGTTTTGATATGAGTGCTTTGGTACCAGTAATGAGTCAGCTTAGAAGCAAAATGCTTGCTGCCGACTTTAGCTGTGACGAGCTTCAGGACCTACAAAAAGAGGCCATGGCTATGGATTTGTCAGCCTTATTTATTGCGGCATCTGCTGGACAAGGCTTTAGCGGATTGGGTGCTGCCATTTATGACATAGACTTAGCTACTATTGCAGATGGAAGTGTGGTCATAGACGCCATTGTTTCAATCACCACACAATACCCCGAATTACTGTCAAGTTTAGTGCCGTTTGTGCCCCAATTATCAGGTGTGGAAATACCTTCTGATGGCTCTAGCGTGGCGTTGAATATAGCAGAGCTACCGCCAGGTATAACACCAAAATTGGCGGTAAAAGGTAAACATTTTGTCATCTTTGATGGCCCAATTAGTAAACGAGTAGCACAAGAGATGCGGTTTGAAAAAACCAATAAGCTTGGCATATATTCATCATCTATTAACTACGAAAAACTAGGCAATATGGTTAGTCAGGGGATAGGTATCTTTGCTGGTGAGAGCGGCTTTAAAGCCCATGAGTGCGCTGATTTGCATGTTAGTATGGCTACCCTTTCCAATACAAAAGCGAATATAACCATGCAAATGGCCGCACAAAGTAAAGGTATTCGTTTTGATGTTAATAGCCGTGTAAAACTACCGGCTAATAGCCCCAGTGGTGAGCCAACAAATGCCGTCAAGCCTGGTAACTACCTGCTACAAACTCTCGCCCAGGGCTGTGAATGGATTGATGTGGGCACTGAAAGCATACACGCTGATGGTACAGGGCAATATGAAATCATCAATGAAACGCAAGAATGTGCCACTTTCCAAGCGCAATATGATTGGCAGCAACTGGGTGGGCGGCTTGTGTTCAGTGAAACTTTGTCGCAAGCAAGAGAGAGTTGTAACCAGGCTATGGATGACCAAGAATTGCTGACAAGCCAGTGTATCCTGCTAGCTTCACGTGGAAGTGGATTTGACTGTTTGTTTATAGGATCCAACGATACTCATGTTATTTATCGTTATGCATTGATTCCTTAGGCGGTGTTTTACGTTAAAATTACAGGCTATGGCTACTAGATGCTAGCTTAGGCCACATCGTAGGTTTTGAGAAAATTAAGTGATTTTATATATAGCCGAAAAACCAAGTGTAGGGCGTGCCATAGCCGATGCCTTGCCCAAACCTCACCAAAAAGGTGACGGGTGTATCACTGTGGCCTCTGGAGATGTGGTCACTTGGTGTATTGGCCACTTGTTAGAGCAAGCAGAGCCAGAAGTTTATAACCCAGATTATAAAAAATGGGATAAAGCACATTTGCCTATTATTCCTGCAAAATGGAAGTCACAAGTAAAGCCACAAACACGTAAACAATTTAATGTGGTTAAAAAACTTATTAAGCAAGCAGATACTTTGGTAAATGCAGGGGACCCAGATCGAGTAGGTCAAATTTTAGTGGATGAAGTAATCAATTATTGTAACGTAAGCCCCGCCAAACGAGCGTCAACAAAGCGGTGTTTGATTAATGATATGAACCTTGATGCCATCAAAAAATCTCTTAACAATCTCCACAATAATATAGATTTTATTCCCCTTGCGACGTCTGCACTGGCAAGAGCTAGAGCAGACTGGCTATACGGTATTAACATGACTCGCTTATGCACGCTGCAGGGGCAAAGCTCAGGTTATAAGGGTGTGCTTTCTATTGGTAGAGTGCAAACCCCTATTTTGGGTTTAGTTGTGCATCGAGACCAAGCTATTGAGAAATTTGTTTCAAAAACGTTCTATGAAGTATTTATCACTTTGCAAACGACTCAAGGTGAACAGTTCATTGCTAAATGGAAGCCTAGTAAAGCGTGCGAACCCTATGCAGATGAAGAAGGCAGAATCCTTTCCAACCAGCTAGCATCCACAGTAGTGAATAAAGTAATGCATCAGCAAGGCGTGGTCACTGTGGTTAAACAAACCAAAAAGAAGCAAGCCCCACCATTACCCTATAACCTCTCCACACTGCAAATAGATGCGTCTAAACGTTTTAACTTATCTGCCCAGCAAACATTAGACATATGTCAGCAACTTTATGAAAAGTATAAGTTAATTACTTATCCTCGTTCTGATAGCCGTCATCTACCTCGTGGCCATCTCAATGATAAGAGCAAAGTAACCCAAGCCATTGCTAAAACCAGCCCCACTTTAGCGGACGCGGTAACACAAGCAGATTTATCAATTGTGAGTAATGCATGGAACGACTCTAAGGTAGGCGCGCACCATGGAATTATCCCTACGGCAAGATCTACAGGCAGTGCTGCACTGAGCAAGGATGCCAGCAACGTATATGAATTAATTGCTAGGCAATACCTCATTCAGTTTTATCCTCACTTTGAATTTGCTGAAAAGCAAATTGATAGTGAAGTGGCAGGAGGACTATTTATAGCAAAACAAAAAGATGTGCTGTGCCAAGGATGGAAGGCATTATTTCCAAAACCTAAGTCTTCTAAAAGTGATAATGAATTTGCTAGCAAAAACCTACCTAATGTTGCAAAAGGACATTCAGTGGATTGCATAGATGCCAGCCTTAATGAAAAACAAACCAGCCCATCAAAGCATTTTACAGACGCCACTTTACTTGGGGCAATGACTGGTATTGCTAGATATGTATCAAGTGTTGATATAAAAAAAGTACTCTCAGAAACTGACGGTTTGGGCACTGAAGCTACGCGGGCAGGGATCATTGAGCTGTTATTTAAAAGGCAGTTTTTAGCTCGTAAAGGCAAAGAAATCCATGCAACACAGGTGGGCAGACAACTGATTAATAGCCTGCCAGAGCAAATGGTCTTGCCTGATATGACGGCCCACTGGGAATCTCAGCTTGAAGCGATTAGTAAAAAAGATATTAAATATGAAGCGTTTATGCACCCCCTAACTCGAAGCCTAAGCACTTTGATTGAAGAGGT
>DKMQ01000009.1 GCA_002470565.1 Oceanospirillaceae bacterium UBA7410
GAGCTTGTGACTCGACACAACATTGATGGCAGAGCTTGCCGGTTGCATGAATCTGCTTCTGCAAACAAATAGGTACAAAAAGGTGACAGGGAAGGACCGCTAGAACCTTCCCTGCCCTAACTATTTATAGACCTGCCAATTAGAACCAACACGCACAAGCTCTACTTTCCTTTTCTGCGCTAACTGAGTAAGCGTAAGGTGAGTAGCAATCCCGATAAAGAAGCCAGCGACACAGGCCATAGTAATAATCGTAATCATAACAACTCCAACGTGGGTTAAAGGGTGGCAGAGCAATAACTCTAGGATTGGGCTGCCAAAAAAAACCACCGAGGTTCGGGTGAACCCCGTGGTAAAAGTGAGCAGGCAACTACTCAGAGAGTATCAAGTCTCGACAGTGAAATTATCAATATTTGTACTTACCAACAACACTGATTACATCTTTTTACTTTGCTGACAAAGTCTTACGTTACATATCGCCTTAGTGAGAGGGCCTGCAATTTACACGTCAATGACACAGGTACTGATTGGCATTTTTTGAGTATCATTCTAAGCGCAGGATTTAAGGCCTCTGAGGCACCCTTTGAAGGCCACTTGTAGCTAGTAGAGTTGGCAGATAAAACCACCAGCTTTTTACGCTTGTTAATACTGTCGGTTCTTTTGAAGTGGTTTTGGATGCTCAAAAAGGGGGTGTCCAGTTTCATAGGAAATAACAGTTAATGACTTCATGATGGCGAGTCGATTTACCGCAAGTTTTACCGAGGTCTTATGTGCTTTAAAGTGGATGTTTAGTAAATGCCAGAAGTGGCTAAAAGAGGGAATGGACAGACATAAAAAAGCCCCTACAGGCCAGAGCATGTAAGGGCTTCAGAATATTTTCACGTGCCTTCGCATTCATCTTGACTTAAGACAAACACTTAAAAAATGGCGCGCCCGAGAGGATTCGAACCTCTGACCGCTCGGTTCGTAGCCGAGTACTCTATCCAGCTGAGCTACGGGCGCTCAAAAAATGGCGGAGAGGGAGGGATTCGAACCCTCGGTACCAATTAAGATACGGTTCCTTAGCAGGGAACTGGTTTCAGCCACTCACCCACCTCTCCGCAGAGAGCGCGTATATTACCCTAACCTTTTGAAAAATAAAAGCCTAAAGGTAAATTATATTGAATCTTATCTTTGCTGGTATTATTTCTTACCAAATGGAAAACCGCCACCCAATCCAGGCAAGCCACCTGGCATTCCTGGAGGCATTCCGCCAGGCATAGCTCCTGGGCCAGCGCCTCCTCCCATGCCTGGTGGCAGTTGTCCTTGAAGCCCACGCATCATTTTTTGCATACCGCCTTTACCAGACATTTTCTTCATCATTTTGGCCATTTGCTTATGCTGCTTAATTAAGCGGTTAATGTCTTGAATCTGGGTGCCCGAACCTGCGGCAATACGCCTTTTACGCGAGCCATTGAGAGTATCAGGTAGCGTCCGCTCTTTGGGAGTCATGGAATTAATGATCGACTCCATTTGATCAAAATTCTTTTCAGCGCCAGCACTGGATGCCGCTTGGGCCATACCGCCCATACCTGGCATTTTGTCCAGCATTCCGGCCATACCACCCATGTTTTTCATTTGCTGAAGTTGGTCACGAAAGTCTTCTAAATCAAAACCCTTACCTTTTTTGATTTTCTTAGCAAGTTTTTCAGCTTTAACTTTATCAACTTTTTGCTCTACTTCTTCGATCAGGGAAAGTACATCACCCATGCCCAAAATACGCGATGCCACTCGATCTGGATGAAATGGTTCTAACGCATCAACCTTTTCACCAACACCTAGAAACTTAATCGGTTTACCCGTAATATGGCGCACAGATAGGGCTGCACCTCCACGAGAATCACCATCAGTTTTACTTAACACAACACCTGTTAAAGGCAATGCTTCATTAAAAGCTTTGGCTGTAACAGCAGCATCTTGGCCTGTCATGGCATCCACTACAAAGAGTGTCTCAACAGGCTCTACCCTTGCATGCAAAGCTTTAATTTCAGCCATCATTTGTGTATCTACTGCTAGCCGACCTGCAGTATCCACAATAACTACATCATAATGCTGTTGGCGCGCATGGCTAATGGCCTTTTCGGCAATATCAACCGGCTGTTCCATAACCGTGCTAGGAAAGAAGTGGGCACCCACTTCTTCGCTGAGCATCTGTAACTGTTTAATGGCTGCTGGACGATAAACGTCAACGCTCACCAGCATGACGGATTTTTTCTTCTTTTCGATTAAAAATTTGGCTAATTTAGCAGCTGAAGTGGTTTTACCTGCACCCTGAAGGCCCGCCATAAGAATAACTGCGGGGGGTTGCACGGCCAAGTTAAGGTCTTCATTGGCGCTGCCCATGATAGATTCCAGCTCTTGCTGGACGATTTTCACAAACACTTGGCCTGGGCTTAGGCTACGGCTAACTTCTGTACCTACGGCACGAGTTTTTACTTGTTCAATAAACGACTTAACCACAGGCAGGGCAACGTCGGCTTCTAATAAAGCCATGCGCACTTCACGCAAGGTACCTTTAACATTGTCTTCAGTCAGGCGTGCTTGCCCACGGATGTGCTGTAACGTTTTGCCTAAGCGGTCAGTTAGATTATCAAACATAAAAGTCTCTGTATTACCCCAAATTATGGCACCTAGTATACCCTCGCTGACTCATTTTGGCGCTTAGTTTTAGATTTTTTTAACATCAAGTCTAGGCACAGCTGCAAAGCTTGATTATGATGGGTGACACATCCCAAACAAAAGACTTCCATGATCTCGTTCATAATTGGCCTTAGCGCAATACTTTTCTACATTCTGAGCGCTTGGACTCAAAATAATCCCACATCTGTGCCGGTATTAAAAAGTGGATACACGCTTGGCTTAGTTGCATGGGTACTGCAAGGTTTGTATTTATACCTTCATTTATTTACTAAAGCAGGCCTTTTGTTGGACATAGGTGCTGCCCTGTCTTTAACTGCATGGGCTGTTATTGGCATCATTATGATCAGTAGTTTACGCAAACCCGTGTCTAGCCTTTTGGTATTTACTGCACCGATTGCAGCTTTAGCCATAGCGGTAGACATCGTTAGCGTGTCCAGCGTTGAAGGTCGACACTTTTCTTCTGGCATTTTACTACATATCATCACATCTATTTTGAGTTACGCACTGTTTGCCGTTGCAGCATGTCAGGCTGTATTACTTATTTACCAAAACCGGTACTTAAAAAATCATGGTTCATCTGCCTTGGTGGCAAACTTGCCGCCTCTTCAAACCATGGAAAGTCTTTTATTTGATGTGCTTGCTGCTGGGCAAATTTTATTGAGCATCGCATTACTCACTGGATTCTTATTTTTAGATGATCTATGGGCTCAACATGTTGTTCATAAAACCATCTTAAGTTTGGTGGCTTGGGTTATTTTTTCTATTCTTTTATTAGGCCATTACCGTTTGGGCTGGCGCGGCCGCACGGCTATTCGGTGGACTTTATGGGGTTTTGCCACCCTTGTTGTGGCCTTTTTTGGCACTAAATTAGTTCTAGAAGTGCTGTTATAAGCCTCACAAGACTTGACAGGGGGCCCCTCAAGCATAAGAATTGAGGCCCATAACTTACATGAGGTTACATCCGCCTTGAGCGACATTCCTTTAAGCTATTTATTTACTAGCTTGGCATTTCTTATTTTATTATCTGCATTTTTCTCTAGCGCAGAAACTGGCATGATGTCTTTAAATCGCTATCGCCTGCGCCACCTAGTGAAACAAAAACACCGCGGTGCCATGCGCGCTAGTAAACTGTTAGATAGCCCCGATCGTCTTATTGGCGTTATTCTTATTGGCAACAATTTTGTAAACATATTAGCGTCTGCTATTGCCACTATGATTGCGTTGCGCACGATGGGCGATGCGGGTGTTGCTGTAGCTACAGCTGTGCTGACGATGGTCATACTCATTTTTGCAGAAGTGACACCAAAAACAGTGGCTGCTATTAAGCCAGAGCAAGTGGCTTTTCCGGCTTCATTTATACTGTCTCCGTTGCTTAAAATACTGTATCCATTTGTATGGGTAGTGAACACCATTTGTAATGGCTTGTTGCGCATACTTGGGTTCAATGCTGCCGCAAAAGTAAGTGATCACTTAAGCTCTGAAGAACTACGCACGATAGTGCACGAAGCAGGCGCACTTATTCCTCGTCGTAATCAATCTATGTTACTGAGTATTTTAGACCTAGATACAGTCACTGTAGAAGACATTATGATCCCTCGTAATGAGATTGTCGGCATTGACGTCGATGAAGATATTCACACTATTTTAAATACTATTAGTCAAAGCCCGCATACACGAATACCTTTGTACCAAGAAGAGCTAAATAATGTAGTGGGCATTGTTCATGTGAGGCAAATCTTGCCTCTGATACATGCTAAAAACCCAACTAAGGAAGAGTTTTTAGCCCTTACTAGGGAGCCTTACTTTGTGCCTGAAAGCACGCCCTTAAACACTCAGCTTCTAAATTTTCAAAAGCGTAAGCACTGGATGGCATTAGTAGTGGATGAATATGGGGATATTCAGGGCCTAACAACTTTGGAAGATATTTTAGAAGAAATTGTTGGTGATATGGCCGAAGAACAAGACCATGAGAACGAGGACATACACCCACAAGAAGACGGTTCTTTCTTTATTGATGGCACCACTACGGTGCGTGACATTAACAAAGCGCTGGCATGGAGTTTGCCCATTGATGGGCCAAAAACACTCAATGGTTTAATGACAGAAACCTTAGAAGAAATCCCTCAGTTTAATGTATGTTTGAAAATGGGTGAATATCATTTGGAAACCTTACAAATAAGGGATAATTTCATTAAAACTGTGCGTTTACGCAGAATTCAACTTTCTGTAGACGAAGTACATTAAAGCTTTACTCTAGTGACAAATGGACTAGCTAATTCACGCTCTGCCACCTTGGTTAGCACCTGCTTTCGTCCATCATTGTCTAGTCGCATCCATGCAGTGATTTCTGCCCCAGAGCGATAACAGCCCTGACATATATCATTTTCGTCTAGGTAGCATACGTTAACGCAGGGTGAGGCTATGGTTTTATTGGACACTGTTAATCATCCTTTGGCTTTGAATATAGGTCAATGCGCGCATCGTAAACCAAATTGACAAATTCAGCTAGAATAAAAGCAGTCATACCCCAAATTCTATAGTCATCATAATAAAAGCTAGGCACCTGATTCACCCCTTTTGCCAGAGGTAAGGCGTCCATTACCCTTGGGCCGTCTATTAAAAACTTAAGTGGCACTGTGAATATACGATCCAGCTCACCTAGATTAGGTATTAGCTCACTAACTATGCCAGCGGGCACCACACCCACAACTGGAGTCACTACAAAGCCTTGTCTGGACAACACTTGTCCCATCTGACCAACCACCACAACTGACTCTGGCCTAAGCGCAACTTCTTCACTAGCTTCTCTTAAAGCGGTAGCAATCAAACTTTTATCGTCATCCTCTGCCTTGCCTCCTGGAAAAGCAATTTGCCCTTTGTGAGTGGGCATATGTTTGGCTCTGCGCGTTAAAATGACTTCTGGATTGTCATGATCGTCCGTGATCGCCACCAACACTGCAGCTGATATTTGTGACTTTGCCGTGAGTATTCTAGGCGTTTGTTGGGCTAATTTTTGGGTAATAAACTGACGCATTGGCTTGAATCTACAATTCTTTGTTTCTACTGTCGAAGGTTTATCTTACAATAAACCAACTTCTTTAGTATGAGATCTACAAAAACCATGAAACATTGCAGCCATTGTAGTGCTCTTGTGAGCTTTATTGTACCCCAAGGCGACAATCGACATCGCTATGTGTGCAGCTCATGTGAATTTATTTTTTACGAAAATCCACGCATTATAGCTGGCTGCCTTCCTACTTTTGGCGATAAAGTGCTGCTATGTAAACGGGCCATAGAGCCTCGCAAAGGCTATTGGACATTGCCTGCGGGGTTTATGGAAAATGGCGAAACCACACAAGAAGCAGCGCTTAGAGAAACCTATGAAGAAGCGTATGCCTCACCGCAGCTCAATGAGTTGTTCAGTGTGTGTAATTTAGCAAACTACAACCAGGTACATCTCTTTTATTTAGCAAAAATGACATCTGCACAGTATGGCTCTGGCCCAGAAAGCCTAGAAGTAGAGCTGTTTGAGGAAGCTAATATTCCTTGGGATGACATGGCATTTGGCACTGTGACGCAAACATTACAGCGTTTTTTTGAAGATAGAAAAAATGGAGCAATGCAGCTTCACCATATCGATTTCTAAAACCAATATGGCACTTTCACACCACCTACAATGCCCTTTTATCCTTGTAAGTGAGGATTAGTTCTGCGCTCCATGCCAATGGTAGACATTGGCCCATGACCAGGAACAAACTCCACATGATCCTCTAATACCAATAATTTGGTTTTGATGGCATTAATCAGCGTGGCATGATCACCTTGAGGAAAGTCTGTGCGCCCGATAGAGCCTTGAAACAACACATCGCCCACAAACAACAAACCTTGGCTTTGGTGATGAAATACCACATGACCTGGAGTATGTCCTGGGCAATGCAATACATCTAAAGTTTCATGACCCACAGATACTTGATCATCTTGATGTAACCAACGTGTGGGAACAAATGTTTTTGCTTCTGGAAACTGAAACATGCGACTTTGATCAGCCAGACCATCTATCCAAAACTGATCCCCTTCATGGGGTCCAATAATAGGCAGGTCTTTATCTTCTGATAACTGCCCTGCTGCTCCTGCATGGTCGATATGAGCATGGGTCAACAAAATTTGTTTAAGCACTACTCCACGAGCAGCCACGTGATCTAATAAACGCGGTAACTCACCACCTGGGTCAACAAAAGCGGCTTCCATGGTTTCATCACACCACACTAAGCTGCAGTTTTGCTGAAACGGTGTTACTGGAATAATTTCAAATTGCAATGCCATGATAATGTCTCTATTTTACAGCTCTAACCTACCCATACACGGGCATTACGGAACATCCTCATCCAAGGCCCATCCTCACCCCAAGCACTGTCTACCCATGAGTTGGTGCAGCTGCGATAGACCCGCTCTGGATGTGGCATCATAATGGTCACACGCCCATTAGCCGCAGTTAAACCTGTAATGCCGTTGATCGAACCGTTGGGGTTGGCTGGGTAGCTTTGAGTCACCTGTCCATGCCCATCTACAAATCTAAGAGCGACTTTGGCTTCACAAGCTTGGCGTTGTTGATCACTGGCAAACTCTGCATGGCCTTCACCATGGGCAATGGCGATTGGCATGTGTGAACCAGCCATGCCTTGTAGGAAAATAGAGTCGCTTTCTTGCACCTGAACCAGTGCAGTTCTGCCTTCAAACTGCTCTGATTGGTTACGCACAAAATGTGGCCAATGATCACTGCCAGGTATTAATTCATGTAGGTTGGATAACATTTGGCATCCATTACACACACCTAGTGCAAAGCTGTCTTCACGTTGGAAAAACTGACTAAACTCTTGTCGTGCTAGAGGGTTAAATAAGATCGACTTAGCCCAGCCTTCACCGGCTCCTAAAACGTCTCCATAAGAAAAGCCACCACAAGCGATGAGTCCTTTAAATTCACTCAAGGCACGACGCCCTTCTAAAATATCGCTCATGTGAACATCCACACAATCAAAGCCAGCTTTAACAAACGCTGCTGCCATTTCTAGCTGCCCGTTCACACCTTGCTCTCTAAGTATGGCGATACGTGGACGGATGTTACTTGCGATCAAATCGGCTGCAATATCTTCATCAGTGTTATAAGTCAATAATGAGTTAAGCCCTGGATTTTTGTCATCAAGCAGTGCATCGTATTCTTGTTGCGCACAGTCTGCGTTGTCTCGCATTGCCTGAAGACGATAGCTGGTTTGCGCCCAGGCACGATGAAGCTGTGTTCTAGAGTCCACTAAAACCTCTTCACCTTCTAAGGTGAAACGCACTTGGTCGTCATCATTAAGCTGGCCGATTACTCGGCTTTGCTCAGCAAGACCACATGAGCTTAGTTGGCGTAATACTTCAGCACTATCTGCTTCTTTAACTTGTAATACCACGCCAAGCTCTTCGTTGAATAACCAAGCTAGCAAGTCATCACTATCACTGATCATTTGTGCGCATTCAATATCAATGCCCACATGGCCTGCGACAGACATTTCTACTAGGCTAGTATACAAGCCTCCATCAGAACGGTCATGATAGGCTAGCAATAAGCCATCGTCATTGAGGCCTTGAACAGCACTAAATAAGCCAAGTAAATCTTCTGCATCATCTACATCTGGAGTAGTGTCACCTAACTGGCTAAACACCTGAGCTAGGCATGAGCCACCTAAACGATTTTGGCCGTTACCTAAATCTACCAAAATAAGCACAGTGTCACCTGCATCTGTTACTAGTTGTGGTGTTAGTGTTTTACGCACGTCAGACACTGGAGCAAAGCCTGTAATTACAAGAGAAACCGGAGAGGTTACGCTCTTATCTACATCACCATCTTTCCATACAGTGCGCATTGACATTGAGTCTTTGCCCACAGGGATAGAGATACCAAGAGCTGGGCACAGCTCCATGCCTACAGCTTTTACTGTGTCATATAAAGTAGCATCATCGCCTGCATAGCCCGCTGGAGACATCCAATTGGCAGACAAACGAATGTCACTTATTTGGTCTATTTGAGCACATGCCATGTTGGTAATGGTTTCACCAATAGCCATGCGTCCAGATGCTGGCCCATCTATTAATGCCAATGGTGTACGCTCACCCATCGCCATTGCTTCTCCAGTAGTAGAGTCTAAGCCAGATGTAGTGACTGCACAGTTAGCCACAGGCACTTGCCAAGGCCCTACCATTTGTTCGCGTGCTACCATGCCAGTTATTGATCGATCACCTATGGTGATTAGAAAACCTTTGCTGGCAACTGTCGGCAAATTTAACACCCGCTTTGCTGCTTCAGCTAATTCAACATTTGTTAAGTCCAGCGCTGGCAATGCTACCTTTTGACGCTTAACGTCACGATGCATTTTAGGCGGCTTGCCAAATAATACTGACATGGGCAGGTCAACTGGCTGCTCATCAAAAAGAGTGTCTCCCAAGGTTAAATGATGTTCTTGGGTTGCTTCACCTACAATGGCATAAGGGCAACGCTCGCGCGCACAAAGTGCTTCAAACGTGGCCATATTTTCTGGAGGCACTGCCAGTACATATCGCTCTTGAGCTTCGTTACACCAAATAGCAAGTGGCGACATACCAGGTTCGTCATTGTTAATATTACGGATATTAAATGCACCACCACGGCCACCGTCTTTAACTAACTCAGGAAAGGCGTTTGATAAGCCGCCTGCCCCCACATCGTGAATAAAGCTAATAGGGTTGTTATCGCCCATCTGCCAACAACGATCGATCACTTCCTGGCAGCGGCGCTCTAGTTCAGGGTTATCCCGCTGAACAGATGCAAAATCTAAGTTTTCAGCACTGGCACCAGAGTCCATAGAAGATGCAGCACCGCCACCCAAACCAATTTGCATGGCAGGCCCGCCTAAACAGATGAGCTTATCACCAACGCCTACTTCGCCCTTTTCTACATGATCTGCACGAATATTACCCATACCGCCTGCGATCATAATAGGCTTATGGTATCCACGAACTTCATCGCCATTGACTCCGGCAACTAGTGCTTCGTAGGTTCGAAAATATCCGTTAATTGCAGGGCGTCCAAATTCATTATTAAAGGATGCGCCGCCAATAGGGCCTTCCAACATAATATCTAAGGCAGAAACAATGCGCGCGGGTTTTCCATAATCTACCTCCCACGCTTGCTCAAAGCCTGGAATGCGCAGATTAGATACGCTATAACCTGTTAGACCTGCCTTTGGCTTAGAGCCTTTACCTGTTGCACCTTCATCGCGAATCTCTCCGCCAGAGCCTGTAGCTGCACCTGCAAAAGGAGCAATAGCAGTGGGGTGGTTGTGAGTTTCTACTTTCATTAAAATATGAATATCTTCTTCATGATAAGCATATTGCTGAGGGTTGTCTGTGCCTTGTGGCTCTGGAAAAAAGCGTCCCGCTTTATGCCCTTCAATTACTGAAGCGTTGTCTATATAGGCAGATAATACGCCTTGCCCATTGAGCTCGTTAGTGTTTTTAATCATTTTAAATAATGACAAGGTTTGATCTTCGCCGTCAATCGACCAACTTGCGTTGAATATTTTATGACGACAATGCTCTGAGTTTGCTTGCGCAAACATCATCAGTTCCACATCAGTTGGATTGCGTCCCAGATCAGCAAAAGCATCCACTAAATAGTCTATTTCATCATCAGCTAAAGCCATCCCCAGGCTAATATTGGCGCTGACAAGTGCTGCACGGCCACCTTGTAAAATGTCCACACGCTCTAGCGGAGCAGGTTGTGTTTGCACAAACAAACCTTGTGCCTGATCTAGAGAAGTTAACGTCTGCTCTACCATGCGATCATGAAGCAGTGCTGCAGCTATTTCATATTCTTGAGGTGTTAAAGGTGTATTAGTAGCTAGGTAGAAAGCAGTGCCACGCTCAATACGCTTAACCTGCTGTAAGCCACAGTTATGGGCTATGTCTGTAGCTTTACTAGACCAAGGTGAAATAGTGCCAATACGAGGGATCACCAACACTAGGTTATCGCTCATCTCCTGCACGGCCACATTAGGGCCATAACGTAGCACTTTATCAAGCTTATCTGCATCTGCCAAAGCTAGCTTGCCGTCTACCAAAACAAAATGTACAAATTCGGCGTAGACACCCTCAATACTAGGTAGTGCTTCTTGCAAACGTGAAAGTTGGCTTTGGTTTCTGAAATTGGATAAGGCAGGTGCGCCGCGAAGAGTTAACATGGTAGGCCTCTAGAGAACTGCATCTATGGGTTGGTCTATATTGAAATTGGGGACGGAAGTAGAATCAGCAACAGCAGTTTTTTTAGCTTTGTGGGACAAACGCCGTTGTTTAAAAAAATGACTTAACATAGCACTAGATTGATCAGCCATAACGCCTGATTCAACCTGTACTAGATGATTATAATGGGTCTTGGAAAATAATTGTAATTGGCTAACCACAGCGCCTGCTTTAGGCTCGGTAGCAGCATAAATTAAGCGTTTAATACGCGCATGAATAATGGCACCAACACACATGGTACATGGCTCTAGTGTGACATAAAGTTCACACCCACTAAGGCGGTAATTACCTATGGCTTTTGCAGCTTGTCGCAAAGCTATTATTTCAGCATGGGCGCATGGATCGTGGCCACTAATGGTTTGGTTATATCCTTGGCCTATGACTTTGCCATCAACTACCACCAAAGCCCCTACAGGCACTTCACCGATGTCAGCAGCTTGCATCGCCAAACCCATGGCCTGGGCCATGAATTGTTGATCTGCATCAGTGTCGGTATGGGTGTTAGCCTGCATGGCTTAGTTTCTCTAAGTAACTTTAACTGCTCTAGGTGTGTCTAGCCCGCTATTCCCACTCTATAGTGGCTGGTGGCTTACTAGAAACATCATAGGCAACACGTGAAATGCCTGAAATCTCGTTAATAATTCTGCCAGAAACTTTTTCTAATAGTTCGTAAGGTAAATGAGCCCAACGTGCGGTCATAAAGTCGATTGTTTCCACAGCTCTTAGACTCACAACCCACTCATAACGACGTGCATCACCTACCACACCTACTGACTTAACCGGCAGGAAGACCACAAAAGCTTGGCTAGTTTTATGGTACCAGCCAGACGCATGCAGTTCTTCCATAAAGATGGCATCTGCCAAACGCAGTAGATCAGCATATTCTTCTTTTACTTCACCTAATATGCGCACACCAAGGCCTGGACCTGGAAATGGGTGACGGTAAACCATGTCATAAGGCAAGCCTAACTCTAGGCCAACCTTGCGCACTTCGTCTTTAAATAATTCGCGCAATGGCTCAACTAGCTCAAAAGCCATGTCATCTGGCAAGCCACCTACATTATGATGGGATTTAATAACATGAGCTTTGCCTGTGGCTCCGGCTGCAGACTCTATAACGTCTGGGTAAATGGTGCCTTGGGCCAGCCACTTAACGTTGGTAATTTTAGTTGCTTCAACATCAAAGATATCGATAAATGTATTACCAATAACTTTACGCTTTGCTTCTGGGTCTGTGACGCCTTTAAGATTGTCTAAAAACAACTCTTGAGCGTTTGCACGAATAACGCGCACGCCCATATTGTCAGCGAACATCTTCATCACTTGATCGCCTTCATTGAGACGAAGTAAGCCGTTATCTACAAATACACACACTAGCTGATCGCCAATGGCTTTATGTAATAAAGCAGCTACAACAGAAGAGTCGACACCACCAGAAAGGCCAAGTAATACAGTATCTGTTCCTACTTTTTCACGCACAGTAGCAATGGCGTCATCAATAATATTGCTAGCAGTCCATAAGCCTTCACAGCCACAGATATCATTTACAAAGCGTTCTAAAATAGCGCCACCTTGTTTGGTATGTGTGACTTCTGGATGAAATTGCAAACCATATAAACGCTTAGCTTCATTACTCATACCAGCAATAGGTGCACTGTCTGTAGAAGCCATGCAAGTAAACCCATCAGGCATCAGTGTAACTTTGTCACCATGGCTCATCCATACATTAAGGCTACATTTTTCAGCCTCAATTTCATCATGAATGTCTTTTAATAAGGCGCCTGCTGTTTCAACTTGCACACCAGCATAACCAAACTCGCGTTCGTTAGAGGCACTCACCTTGCCGCCTAGCTGCTCAGCCATCGTTTGCATGCCGTAACAAATACCCAATACGGGAACATCCATATTGAAAACAACTTCTGGCGCACGAGGGCTGCCTACTTCAGTAACAGATTCTGGACCGCCTGCAAGAATAATTCCTTTAGGTGCAAACTCACGGATTTTTTCTTCGGTAATGTCATAAGCGCGAATTTCGCAGTAAACGCCAATCTCTCGCACTCGACGTGCTATGAGCTGCGTATATTGTGAACCAAAATCCAAGATGAGAATCCGTTGTGCGTGGATATCCTGCATCATGTGTAACTCCGTGAGTGGGTTGTCGCTTTTATAACAAGCTGCAACCAAATTAATTAAACTAGTAACCTAATAGTTAAGTGTGAATTACTTAACTCGGTAGTTTGGTGCTTCTTTGGTTATGGTAACGTCATGTACATGGCTTTCGCTCATGCCCGCACTGGTAATACGGGTGAACGTAGGGATAGTGCGCATTTGTTCCATGTCAGCACAACCTGTATAACCCATACTAGCTCGCAGACCACCCATCATTTGATGAACAATTGCTGCCATTGGGCCCTTACAAGCTACACGCCCCTCAATTCCTTCAGGTACAAGTTTCTCTACACCTGCGTCTGTGCTTTGGAAATAACGATCACTAGAGCCTTGGGTTTGACCCATCGCGCCAATAGAACCCATGCCGCGGTATGCCTTATAAGCACGACCTTGGAACAACTCTACCTCACCTGGTGCCTCATCAGTGCCAGCTAGCAAACTTCCCGCCATCACTACACTTGCTCCTGCTGCTATGGCTTTTGCCAAATCGCCAGAATAACGTACGCCGCCATCTGCTATTACAGGAATACCTCTTGGCGTCATTACAGCAGCAACGTTAGCAACTGCAGTAATTTGTGGAACACCAATGCCCGCCACGATACGCGTAGTACAAATTGAGCCAGGTCCAATGCCTACTTTGACGCCGTCTGCACCAGCATCTGCCAAGGCTTCAGCAGCCGCAGCTGTAGCAATATTGCCGCCCACTACTTGTATATGAGGGAAGTTAGCCTTAACCCAACGAACTCGTTCAATCACGCCAGCAGAATGTCCGTGGGCCGTATCTACAACAATAAGATCCACTCCAGCATTAGATAATGCAGCAACACGTTCCTGAGTTTCAGGGCCAGTGCCAACAGCAGCACCTACACGCAAGCTGCCCTGGGCATCTTTACAGGCGTTAGGGTAAGCTTTGGCACGGTACATGTCTTTAACAGTCATCATGCCTTGTAATGTAAAGTCATCGCCCACTACCAGCACGCGCTCAATGCGGTGCTTGCGAAGCAAGTTACGAACCGTATCTTGATCTACCCCTGGCTTTACAGTCACCAAGTTTTCTTTAGTGGTCATGATGGTATCAACACGGGCATCAACGTGATTTTCAAAGCGCATATCACGACTCGTTACAATACCAACTAATAGGCCGTCATCCACTACAGGAAAACCAGAAAATCCAGTCTTAGCAGCTAAGCGCTGAAGATCACCCACAGTCATATTAGATGAACAGGTGACTGGGTCTTGAACAACGCCACTTTCATGCTTTTTAACGCGACGAACCTGCTCAGCTTGCTCGGTAATGGTTAAGTTTTTGTGAACAATACCAATACCGCCTTCTTGGGCCATGGCAATAGCAAGACGTGCCTCAGTGACAGTGTCCATAGCAGCAGATGCAAGGGGGATATTTAGTGGTAGATCACGTGCAATGCGGGTTTGCAGCGTTACTTCGTTAGGCAGCACCTCCGAGTAACCAGGTACTAAGAGTACGTCATCAAATGTGAGCGAATCTTCGGCAAGTCGTAGCATGAATGCGTCCTTTTGGATGGATAAAGGAAACGCCATATTATACCGGAATACAGGCCCTTTTGACCACTATAAGCTTCCAATTTAAGCACTCTTTTCTACAATTTTTTAGTGTATGATTTAGTTTGAATTTTTGACACTTGGACGAAGTAATAATGGAAAGCCCCCGTATTTGGCAAGTCAGTGAACTTAACCACGCAGCTAGAAACTTACTTGAAACGCGTTTTGGCATTATTACTGTCAGTGGTGAGATTTCTGGATTGACCAAAGCTCGCTCTGGACACTGGTATTTCCGCTTAAAGGATATGGATGGCCAAGTAAGTTGCGCTATGTTTCGCAATAGAAATTTATACTGCTCATTCGAACCCAAAGAGGGAGACTTAATACACTTTAAAGCCAAAGTCAGTCTTTACCCAGACAGAGGCGATTACCAACTTATTGGCGAACAAATGCAACTGGCTGGCAGTGGTAATTTGCAACAGGCATTTTTAGCCTTAAAGCAAAAGCTTCTTGATGAAGGCCTTTTTGATGAACAACATAAAAGATCTATACCATCTCATTGTCAGCGCATTGCAGTAATTACTTCCGAAAATGGCGCGGCAATCCATGACTTTTTGAAAATATTGCAGCAACGCATGCCAAGCTTAGCTGTAGATTTATTTCCAGTAACCGTACAGGGCCAAAACGCCGCTTCGCAAAGCGCTAAAGCAATAGAGCTATGCAATCTAATGGGACAGCATGACGTCATCGTTCTCACCCGAGGAGGGGGATCTATAGAAGACCTCTGGAGCTATAACGATGAGCACCTAGCTCGCACTATCTACTCAAGCCGTATACCTACGGTGAGCGCTGTGGGCCACGAGACAGATTTCACTATCGCAGACTTTGTAGCAGATTGCCGAATGCCTACGCCCTCCGCTGCCGCAGAACTAGTGAGCAAAGACCAAGCAGATCTTATACATCAAATACAGCAAATAGAACGTCAACTAAAACAACTCTGGCACAAGCACCTGCAACACCAGAAACTTAACTTGTCCCGCGTGCGAGGATTACTCAAACACCCTGGACAAAAACTTAATGACCAAAGCCAGCGTTTGGATCACTTACAAGTTCGCTTAGAACAAGCCTCGCTAAAGCAACTACATGGTAAAAGGGCGATATTTAATCAACAACAAAACAAACTTATTAATCTCAGGCCTGATAACACTATTGGCGCACATATAAAAAATGTAACACAGCTTACACGTAGATTAGAGACAAGTCAGAGTGTTGGGCTTCAAAGGCGCACACAAAGGTTTATGGCACTGGCTGCCCAACTAAACCAATTGAGCCCTTTGCACACCTTATCTCGAGGGTATAGTGTGACGCAAAACATGCAGGCACAGGTGATTACTAAAGTATCGCAAATTGAAGCTGAACAAAATTTAAAGATCACACTTCTAGATGGTCACGCTCAGGTGAACGTGAAAAGCGTATCAA
>DKMQ01000057.1 GCA_002470565.1 Oceanospirillaceae bacterium UBA7410
ATGCCTTTATTGGCTTTACATAAAAAGCCAAGCCCCACTTGATGAGGGGCTTCTGTGTAGGCCACATCATGGCCCCAGTGCAGATAGCCTTTTTCTATGCGTAAGGCATTTAAAGCTTCGCCGCCCATAAGTTTTAGCCCCATTGGCAGGCCTTCTTCTAGCAATAGCTGCAACAGGTAGTCGGCAAAATCTGGGGTGACAAAAATCTCAAAGCCTAGCTCACCGGTAAAAGATAACCGCTGCGCCCACACAGGCGCATGGCCTATGTAACCACTTTGCCAAGTATTAAAACCAAAGGCTTCATTGCTTACATCCATGTCGGTAAGCTTGGCTAACAACTCACGGCTGTGTGGGCCTACTAAAGACAATACGCCATAGGCGCTGGTAACGTCGCGCAAGCGCACATCTTCGTTTGCTTGCACTTGGGCTTGCAAGTGCAGGCGATCACGCTGGGTGCGGGCCATAGAGCTCATCATCATAAAGCTATCGTGCGCGAAGCGTGCCACTGTGGCGTCACTTTCTATGCCGCCACGTTCATTAAGCATCAGCGTGTATGCAAGCTTACCCGGCTCTATTGCTAGGTCATTGGTGCACACACGTTGTAAAAAGTCTTGCGCATCTTTGCCCTCTATCATCAGCTTGCCAAGCATAGAATAATCGATCAAAGCCACGCCGTTGCGCGCGGCGTGTTGCTCGGCCTGACTATAATCAAACCAATTTTGTCGCCCAAAGCTGTATTGGGTTTTGGCTTCCACGCCTTTAGGAGCAAACCACAAAGGCCGCTCCCAGCCCATCACTTCACCAAAACATGCGCCGTGTTGTTTGAGCGTATGGTGAAATGGGGTTTTGCGTAAATTGCGCACACTGTCACGCTGATCATTAGGCCAGTGCATGGCGTAAGTGCGTGTTTGGGTTTCGGGTGTGCGCTTTTGTAGGTATAAATCGCGTGCTTGAAAAGACTCTATGCGGGCTGGGTCCATGTCGTTTAGATCCATAGGCGCATGGCCTTTTATGATCCACTGAGCCAAAGCTCTGCCCGCTCCGGCGCCTGACTGAATGCCTGTGGAGTTGACCCCTGCTAAGATAAAATACCCCTCTATTTGCGGCGCTGGGCCTAAGGTAAAGCGGCCATCATAGGAGTAGCTTTCTGGGCCATTAAAAAAAGTGCGAATGCCTGTGGTTTGCAACAAAGGCACTCTGTTCATGGCCATTTCAAGCACATCCATCACGTCGTCATCTACAAACTCTAGGGAGTCAAAACAAAACTCTTTAGGGATGCCTTGCATGCCCCATGGCTTTACTTTGTTATGGGCAAAACCAAACAGCAACTTGCCTGCATCTTCTTTAAAATAAGTGCAATCATCGTATGAGCGCAGCACGGGTAAATTGGCGGGTAAATCTGGGATCACATCGGTGACTAAATAATAATGCTCGCAAGCGTGTAAGCCTATGTCTATGTTGTTTTGGCGGCCTAATTCACGGGCCCACATGCCTGCACAGTTCACTACAAAATCGGCCTTTATAGTGCCTTGGTTTGTGACGACACCGGTCACCTTTTTTTGCTCTACAAGCACCTGCTCTACGCAGATATTTTCAATGATTTTAACGCCCTTTTGCCGTGCCCCTTTGGCCATGGCCATGGTTAGGTCGATAGGGTTTATGTAGCCATTACCTGGCACATGAATACCACCCACTACATTTTCTGGGTTCATCATGGGCCACGCCTGCATGATGTCATCCACATGCATAAAACTGGCTTCTTCATCGTGTAGTAGTGCAAAATCGGCTTGCCTTTGCAGCTCTGCCATTCGCTCTACATTAGTGGCTATAGAGATGGAGCCTGGGCATTTATAACCTGTGGCTTGGCCGGTTTCTTTTTCTAGCTGGCCAAATAAATCGGAGCCATATTGAGCAAACGCGGTGGTAGAGTGCCCGCCTTGCAACCGCCCTACTAGCCCAGCTGCATGCCAAGTGGTGCCGCTAGTAAGCTGCTTACGCTCTAGCAGCACAATGTCTTTCCAGCCTTCTTGGGCCAAATGATAGGCCACAGAGCAGCCATGGATGCCGCCACCAATAATAACCACGCGGGCGTGTTGCGGTAATGTGTGAGCCATACTGATCCTTTTTTATTGTGTGTGGTGTTGCAACCTTATATCGCGTTTATACCGCGCTAAACAAACGGCCTTTTTGGGGCATCGCATCATGCACCCCCGCTAAACGCAGCATATGCCATGCTAGGGCATGATTACTAGAGGTGACAGGAATGCCTAGATCGGCTTCTAAGGCTGGGATGAGATTGGCCACGCGCAAACTAGTGCAAGACACAAATACCCCATCACACGGCTGTTTATCAGCCAGCACGCGCACTGCATCTGCAATGCTTTGTGGGCTTACCCTGCCTACTTCAAAATCATCAGTGAGATCAAAAGAGCCTGTGACCACTATGTCAAAGCCTGCTTCGGTAAGGTTTGCCTGCATGGCACTAGTGACATCAGGGCTATAAGGGGTGAGAAACGCCACACGCTTGATGCCAAGGGCTGCCAAAGCGGCTTTACAGGCACTTAACGGATTAGTAACGGGCACATTAGGGTGGGCTTGTTGCACTGCTTGCTGCACACGCTGCTCACCTATTACTGTGGAGCCAGAGGTGCAGGCATATGCCACTACATCAAAATCAAACTGGCTAGGCAACAAGCTTGCCGCCATGGGCAAATCTGCTTCCATTTGCGCCAGTGCACTGGCGGTGACTTCCATAGCGTTAGCAATGCGGCAGTGATAGGTGGCCACCCCGGGCAGCTGCAACAAACTGGCTAGCTCGTGCTCTATGGTTTGGTCTGTTTGCAACACAATCACACCCATGCGAGCCACAGTGCCTAGGCCACCGTCTAAATCACTGGGCAAGTGCAGCATGTGTGTATCAGCAAGGCTGTGGCTGGGTGTTTTTTTATGGTTATTAGTTGGCACGTTTAAACCCTGAAATAATGCATCAGGGCTGATCATACCATTTGGTTTAAAAGGGGCAAATTATTGTGCGCTGTGTTTGTGCTTCTATGCGTCACTTGTGCTAAAAATATATCGCCTTAAAA
>DKMQ01000103.1:0-2246 GCA_002470565.1 Oceanospirillaceae bacterium UBA7410
GCACGTTGTTCAGCACGTTTGCGCTTGCGCTCTGAGTGGTATGCTAAGCCAGTACCGGCTGGAATCAAGCGGCCTACAACCACGTTTTCCTTTAGACCACGTAGGTGGTCTTTCTTGCCAGTTACTGCGCCTTCAGTCAATACACGAGTAGTCTCTTGGAAAGAGGCTGCTGAGATGAAGGATTCTGTAGCCAAAGATGACTTAGTAATACCCAACAAGACACGCTGCATGCGGGACTCAATTTTGTCCTCTGCAACCATCTTCTCGTTAGCTTCTAAGTAGCGAGTGTATTCAACCTGATCACCTTTGATCAAGTTAGTGTCGCCAGAGGCAACTACATCCACTTTACGTAACATCTGACGCACAATAACTTCAATGTGCTTGTCGTTAATGATTACACCTTGTAGACGGTATACGTCTTGCACTTCAGTAGTAATGTAACGCGCTAGCTCTTCAACACCTAAAATACGCAAGATATCATGTGGGTTAAATGGGCCATCAGCAATTACTTCACCCTTCACTACTGTTTCGCCTTCAAACACGTTAAGTACGCGCCACTTAGGAATAAGCTCTTCATAGTTGTCACTGCCATCTGTTGGCGTAATAACTAGACGATTCTTACCCTTAGTTTCTTTACCGTAGCTTACGATACCAGAGACTTCTGCCAAGATAGCGGCTTCTTTTGGCTTACGTGCTTCAAACAAGTCAGCTACACGAGGTAGGCCACCGGTGATGTCCTTAGTGGTTGCACTTTCTTGTGGAATACGTGCAACTACATCACCAATTTCTACTTTACCGCCATCGGTGATGGACAATAATGCGCCACCAGGAAGAAGGTATTGAGCTGGCGCTCCAGATTCAGGGTTAATGATTTCGTTACCTTCATCATTAAACAACTTAAGCATTGGGCGTAAGTCTTTACCTGCCGCTGGGCGCTCACCTACAGTAAGCACCTGAATAGAGCTAAGACCAGTCAAATCATCAGTTTTAAGGCTGATAGTAAGGCCTTCATCTAATCCTACAAACTTCACTGTACCAGCCATTTCAGAAACGATGGGGTGAGTGTGTGGATCCCAAGAGGCGGCAACTTCACCAGCTTCTACGCGTGCACCATCAACTACTTTAATCAAAGAACCATATGGAAGCTTATAGCGCTCACGCTCACGGCCATGTTGATCGGTCACACCTAGCTCTACAGAACGAGATGTAGTGATCATGTGGCCATCTGTGCGGGTTACTGCTTTTAAGTTATGTAAGCGGATATCACCAGCGTTCTTAACTTGAACCTTATCTTCTGCAGCTGCTCGAGACGCCGCGCCACCAATGTGGAAAGTACGCATCGTAAGCTGAGTACCTGGCTCACCAATCGACTGTGCAGCAACAACACCTACTGCTTCACCAATGTTAACCTGATGACCACGACCTAGGTCACGGCCGTAACAGCTAGAACAAATACCATGGCGTGTTTCACAGGTAATTGGAGAACGAGTTTTCACTTCGTCTACAGAAGATAGTGATTCATCATTCTCTAAACGCTCAACCCAAGCTTCATCAATTAGAGTGTTTTTAGCAATTAACACGTCACCGGTGGTCGGATTGATTACATCTTCTGCAATCATACGACCCAATATACGGTCACCTAGTGGCACACGTACATCACCACCATCAATTACTGGAAGCATTGTAAGACCATTTTCGGTACCACAATCTACCTCAGTCACTACCAAATCTTGTGCTACGTCTACTAAACGACGAGTCAGGTAACCAGAGTTAGCTGTTTTTAGTGCCGTATCGGCTAAGCCTTTACGTGCTCCGTGAGTAGAGATAAAGTATTCCTGTACCGAAAGACCTTCGCGGAAGTTAGCCGTGATGGGGGTTTCGATGATAGAGCCATCTGGCTTAGCCATCAAACCACGCATACCACCTAACTGACGCATCTGGGCTGCACTACCACGTGCGCCTGAGTCGGCCATCATGTAAACAGAGTTGAATGACTCTTGCTCAACTTCTTCACCTGCAGCGTTGATCACTGTGTCGCTCTTCAAGCTGTCCATCATGGCGCCAGCAACAAGTTCGTTAGCACGAGACCAAATGTCGATCACCTTGTTGTATTTTTCGCCTTGAGTTACCAAGCCATCACGAAACTGTGATTCAATTTCACGCACTTCATCTTCAGCACCGTTGATGATGGAGGCTTTTTTGTCTGGGATAACGAAGTCGTTAACACCAACAGAAGCTCCAGAACG
>DKMQ01000103.1:2328-2702 GCA_002470565.1 Oceanospirillaceae bacterium UBA7410
TTAATCAAGCTGTAAGGCATACCTTGAGGCATGATTTCAGACAACAGTGCACGGCCAACAGTAGTCTGGGTTACAGTGTTGAAAGCTTCCATTGAGCCATCTTCAGACTTGATGTATTCGACAACACGCACTTTAACAATCGCTTGCAAGTCGACATGCTTAGCGCCATAGGCACGCTGCACTTCGGCGACGTTTGCAAATACCATACCTTCGCCTTTGGCGTTGATACGGTCACGAGTCATAAAGTAGATGCCCAATACAACGTCTTGGGAAGGTACGATAATAGGGTCGCCGTTTGCTGGGGACAAGATGTTGTTGGTAGACATCATCAAGGCACGACATTCAAGCTGAGCTTCAATAGTCAGCGGAACGTG
>DKMQ01000103.1:2814-12253 GCA_002470565.1 Oceanospirillaceae bacterium UBA7410
CGGTTTAACATCACTGGATGTTCACGGATTACTTCGGCAAGGATGTCCCATACTTCAGCAGTTTCACGCTCTACCATCTTTTTAGCTGCTTTAATGGTAGTGGCAAGGCCACGCAATTCTAGCTTAGAAAAGATGAAAGGCTTAAATAGCTCCAATGCCATTTTCTTAGGCAAACCACACTGATGCAAACGCAAGTATGGTCCAACCACGATTACTGAACGTCCAGAGTAGTCTACGCGCTTACCCAATAGGTTTTGACGGAAACGACCTTGCTTACCTTTGATCATGTCAGCCAAAGATTTTAATGGACGTTTGTTAGAGCCAGTGATGGCACGACCACGACGACCGTTATCCAACAAAGCATCCACAGACTCTTGTAACATACGCTTTTCGTTACGTACGATAATGTCTGGCGCACTCAAATCTAACAAACGCTTAAGGCGGTTGTTACGGTTGATTACACGACGGTATAAATCGTTCAAATCTGAAGTTGCAAAACGGCCGCCATCTAGCGGCACCAATGGACGCAAGTCCGGTGGCAAGATAGGCAGCACTGTAAGTACCATCCATTCTGGCTTGTTGCCAGAAGCCAAAAAAGCTTCCATTAGCTTTAAGCGCTTAGATAGCTTCTTGATTTTAGTTTCAGAGTTAGTAGCGGGAATATCTTCACGCAACTGAATGGCTTCTTGTGCCATGTCTAAATCTTTCAACAGTGCTTGAATCGCTTCAGCACCCATACGCGCATCAAAGTCGTCGCCGAATTCTTCCATGGCTTCAAAGTACTGCTCATCGTTCATCATCTGACCACGTTCAAGTGTGGTCATACCTGGATCGATAACGATGTAGCTTTCAAAATAAAGCACACGCTCAATGTCACGCAAAGTAATGTCTAGCAACAAACCAATACGTGAAGGTAATGATTTAAGGAACCAGATATGTGCCACTGGGCTAGCCAGCTCGATGTGTCCCATGCGCTCACGACGTACTTTAGCCAGTGCAACTTCTACGCCACACTTTTCACAGATTACACCACGGTGCTTTAAACGCTTGTACTTACCGCACAAACATTCGTAGTCTTTTACTGGGCCAAAGATTTTGGCACAGAATAAACCTTCACGCTCAGGCTTAAAGGTACGGTAGTTAATGGTTTCTGGCTTTTTAACTTCGCCAAAAGACCATGAACGGATCATTTCTGGCGACGCCAAACCAATTCGGATCGAATCAAATTCGTCCGAATGACCTTGGGCTTTCAATAATTGTAGTAAATCTTTCATTGCCTTCTCCTACCTTAATTCTTAGTCAGATTCCAACTCAATATCGATACCTAGAGAACGAATCTCCTTAACCAATACATTGAAGGATTCAGGCATACCTGGTTCCATGCTGTGATCACCATCTACGATGTTTTTATACATCTTAGTACGGCCATTCACGTCATCAGACTTAACGGTTAGCATTTCTTGCAAGGTGTAAGCGGCGCCGTATGCTTCTAGTGCCCAAACTTCCATCTCACCAAAGCGCTGACCACCAAACTGAGCTTTACCACCAAGTGGCTGCTGAGTTACCAGACTATATGAGCCGGTAGAGCGAGCGTGCATCTTGTCGTCAACCAAGTGGTTCAACTTCAACATGTACATATAACCTACGGTCACAGGACGATCAAATTTATCACCTGTGCGACCGTCATATAACCAAGTTTGGCCAGAACGATCTAAACCACCAAGCTCTAACAAACGCTTAATTTCACTTTCTTCAGCACCATCAAATACAGGAGTTGCTAATGGAACGCCCGCTTTAAGGTTTTTAGCCAATTCAAGGATCTCGTCATCGCTGAAGCTGTTTAAGTCTTCTGAGCGATAGCAATTGCCATCGTTATAAATCTGGTCTAAGAAGCTGCGTATTTCTTTAATTGACTTAGCACGTTCTTGCATCATCATTTCTTCGATGCGCTCGCCTAAGCCTTTAGCAGCCATGCCCATATGAGTTTCTAGAATCTGGCCCACGTTCATACGTGAAGGTACACCTAGTGGGTTTAGCACTATGTCTACTGTTTTGCCAAATTCATCAAAAGGCATGTCTTCAACTGGCATGATTACAGAGATAACACCTTTGTTACCATGACGTCCGGCCATCTTATCGCCAGGTTGGATACGACGCTTAACAGCCACGTAAACCTTAACGATTTTTAACACACCAGGTGCTAGGTCATCGCCAGTTTGTAACTTTTTCTTCTTGTCTTCGAACTTAGCGTCCAAATCAAGACGAGTTTCTTCTAAAGACTGCTGTGCTAATTCTAGCTGCTGAGCTAGTGTGTCATCAGCCATACGCAGCTTGAACCAATCAATACGGTCAACTTCTTGTAAGTTTTCAGCCGTAATCACGTCGCCCTTACTAAAGCCAGCACCACCGTTTACTGCGTTGCCGATTAGGGCTGCTGATAAACGTTCGTAAGTAGCTGATTCAACAATACGGAAACGATCATTGATATCTTTACGCTCTTGGTCTAGCTGCATTTGCTCAATAGCAACGGCACGTTGATCTTTATCAACACCATCACGAGTAAATACCTGTACGTTGATGACAGTGCCCTTGGTGCCTGTTTTAACACGTAAAGAAGTATCTTTAACATCAGAGGCTTTTTCACCAAAGATGGCACGTAGTAGCTTTTCTTCTGGCGTAAGTTGAGTTTCACCTTTAGGTGTAACCTTACCTACTAGAATGTCACCAGGGCCTACTTCAGCGCCAATGTGCACAATACCAGCTTCATCTAGCTTAGATAATGCACTTTCACCAACATTTGGAATGTCAGAAGTGATTTCTTCACTGCCTAATTTAGTATCACGCGCTACACAGGTTAATTCCTGAATGTGAATGGTAGTGAAACGGTCTTCTTTAACTACGTTCTCAGAGATCAGGATCGAGTCTTCGAAGTTGTAACCGTTCCAAGGCATAAAGGCGATGCGCATGTTTTGACCCAAGGCTAATTCGCCAAGGTCAACAGATGGACCGTCAGCCAATACATCACCACGAGCAACAGTGTCACCTAGGTTGACGATTGAACGTTGATTTATGCAAGTGTTCTGGTTTGAGCGGGTGTACTTAGTCAGGTTGTAGATATCTACACCTGCATCACCTGCTTCTGTTTCAGCATCATGAGCTTTAACCACAACTCGTGTTGCATCAACTGATTCAATCACACCGCCACGAGAAGCTACCACACATACACCAGAGTTCTGGGCTACGTGACGCTCCATTCCAGTACCGACTAAAGGCTTTTGCGCTTTTAGTGTAGGCACTGCTTGACGTTGCATGTTTGAACCCATCAAGGCTCGGTTAGCATCGTCGTGCTCTAGGAATGGAATTAATGAAGCGGCAACAGAAACTACTTGACGAGGAGACACGTCCATATAGTCAACGTTGTCTGGCGACATCAAGGTAAATTCATTTTCGTGACGTACTGTTACTAAATCTTCTGAAAGATTGTCATTAGCATCAAGCTTGGCGTTGGCCTGGGCGATGATGTGCTGACTCTCTTCAATAGCAGATAAGTATTCAATATCTGATGTCACTTTGCCGTCAACTACCTTACGATATGGAGTTTCTAGGAAACCATAGTCATTAGTGCGGGCATAAGTAGCCAAAGAGTTGATCAAACCAATGTTTGGCCCCTCTGGCGTTTCGATAGGACATACACGTCCGTAGTGAGTAGGATGTACGTCACGGACTTCAAAGCCTGCACGCTCACGGGTCAAACCACCAGGCCCTAAAGCAGAAACACGACGTTTGTGTGTCACTTCCGAAAGTGGGTTGTTTTGGTCCATAAACTGAGACAGCTGGCTAGAACCAAAGAATTCTTTGATTGCAGCAGAAACTGGCTTTGCATTGATCAAGTCTTGTGGCATTAGCCCATCTGACTCAGCCATGCTTAGACGCTCTTTAACAGCACGCTCTACACGAACTAAACCTACGCGGAATTGGTTTTCTGCCATTTCGCCTACTGAACGAACACGACGGTTACCTAGGTGATCAATGTCATCAACGATGCCTTGACCGTTACGAATTGCGATAAGCGTTTGCATAACAGCAACGATATCATGGTCATTCAATACGCCTTCACCAGTAGTTTCAGAACGGCCTAAACGACGGTTGAACTTCATACGGCCCACAGCAGATAAATCGTAGCGCTCGCTAGTAAAGAACAAGTTGTTAAACAAGTTTTCAGCAGACTCTTTAGTTGGTGGCTCGCCTGGACGCATCATGCGGTAAATTTCTACCAATGCTTCAAGCTGGGTGCGTGTTGGATCAGCGGTCAGTGTATCTGACATGAAAGGACCACAATCTAAATCATTGCTATAGATCAATGGTAACGCAGTAATACCTGCCGCACGTAAAGCTACAAGTAACTCTTGAGTCACTTCTGTATTACAGTCGCAGATTATTTCGCCAGTAGCTGGGTCAATCTGGTCACGGGCAATTTTCTTGCCTACTAAGTATTCTTCTGGAATTTGTAGCTGTTTTAAGCCAATCTTTTCCATTTGTTTGATATGACGTGCAGTAACACGACGTCCTTCTTCGACCAAAACAGTGCCTTTTTGGTCAACAATATCAAAGGTAGCTGTTTCGCCACGCAAACGACTTGGCACCAAAGTCATGGTGAAACCTTCATCGGTCACTGTCACGTCTACATTTTCAAAGAATGTTTCAACGATTTGTTCGCTGGTATAACCCAAAGATCGTAGCAATATAGATGCAGGTAGCTTACGACGACGGTCAATACGCACATACAAGGTGTCTTTAGGGTCAAATTCAAAATCTAACCAAGAACCACGGTATGGAATAACACGAGCGTTATATAACAACTTACCAGAGCTGTGGGTTTTGCCCTTGTCATGGTCAAAGAATACGCCAGGAGAACGATGTAGCTGAGAAACAATAACACGCTCGGTGCCATTCACAACGAAAGTACCGTTGTCAGTCATCAAAGGCATTTCGCCCATGTAAACTTCTTGTTCCTTAATGTCTTTGATCGCCTTAGCCTTAGAATCACGATCATAAATCACAAGGCGCACTTTAACGCGCAATGGTGCAGCATAAGTTACACCACGTAATTGACATTCTTTAACGTCAAAAACAGGCTCGCCTAGCTTATAGGTCACATATTCTAAAGATGCATTGCCAGAAAAAGAGACAATAGGAAAAACAGATTGAAAAGCAGCATGAAGACCTAAGTCTTTACGCTGGTCAACACCTTGACCTGAATGTAAAAACTTGCGGTAAGAGTCGATCTGGATGGCCAGCAGATAAGGCACATCCATCACCGGAGGCAGCTTTCCGAAATCCTTGCGGATACGTTTTTTCTCAGTGTATGAGTAAGGCATCAAAAATCCCCGATTTGGGTCTGTATTCAGACCGTTAAATTGGTCGGACAAATGTCCAAATATACTGGTTCCGCCCTAGGCGACGGGGGCATACTCCCCGCAAAACGTTACTGGCAAAGGGTTTAACCCACTTTGATCCAGCCTTTTTTGGTTATAAAACACGGCATAAAAAGCCTGCGCTATAGAACCGAAAAAGGCCGGTGGCAAATATGCCACCAGCCATGCGCTGTCAAACCTATAATTCCCAGAGGATCATAGGCTCAAGCAAGCACATCTAAAAAGATGGCTTACTTAATTTCGACAGTTGCGCCAGATGCTTCTAGCTCAGCTTTAAGGGCGTCAGCGTCTTCTTTAGAGATGCCTTCCTTAACTGCTGCTGGAGCACTTTCAACTAGGCCTTTAGCTTCTTTCAAGCCAAGTCCAGTTGCTGCACGTACAGCTTTAATAGCTGCAACTTTCTTTTCGCCACCAGAAACTAGAATTACGTCGAATTCAGTTTGCTCTTCGGCTGCTGCGCCAGCGTCACCGCCGGCAGCTGGGCCCGCTGATGCTACTGCTGCAGTAACGCCAAACTTCTCTTCCATAGCGGAGATCAGCTCAACCACGTCCATTACAGACATGTCAGCTACGGCATTGATGATATCGTCTTTAGTGATAGACATAACAATTCCTATTCTTTAATAAGACCCAAATGGGTCATCATGTTCATACGTAAAGTCGGTTAAATCCAGTCCAATTGGACAATAGAATTAAGCGGCTTCCTGTTCTTTTTGATCGCGAACTGCTGCTAAAGTACGTGCCAGCTTGCTGGTAGCACCTTGCATTACGCTCATCAACTTAGCAATTGCTTCGTCGTATGTTGGCAATGTTGCCAATACGTCGATTTGATCAGCACCCATAAGGTTGCCTTCAAACGCCAGTGCTTTCACTTCAAATTTACCGTTGCTTTTTGCAAAATCTTTGAACAAACGGGCGCCAGCGCCTGGATGATCATTTGAAAAAGCAATAATACTTGGTCCTTTGAAGGAGTCCTGCAAACACGCATAATCCGTGCCTTCTAAAGCAATCTTAGCAAGAGTATTACGCACAACCCGTAGGGTTACGCCATTCTCTCGAGCTTGCTTTCGAAGAGCAGTCATGTCACCTACAGTAACGCCGCGTGAATCGGCTACAACTGCAGATAGAGCACTGGTGGCTGCTTCGTTGACTTCTGCGACAATCGCTTTCTTGTCTTCGAGACCTATAGCCACGCTATTTCTCCTGAAATAATTATCCAACTCCTTATCTTTACTTGCTTACACAGGTAAGAATAAGAACCTAATAACGGTGTTGGATTCAAACATCTGAATCGGGTTCACCGTCTGCGTAGGCAATCATTAAGGCAAATCACCAAAAGGATCAAAGCCACCTACGGTCTTTGACAGTCTTGTACATGTACAAGACCCCAAAGTTTGGTTTATTAAAGACTCAAGCCAACTGCACTTACAGCCTAAAATATGGCTCCCCAAGGAGAGCCGAATGCGTTAAAACTTAACAGCACCATAGTCAACCGAAAGGCCTGGGCCCATAGTGGTCGAAATAGTAACTTTCTTGATGTATACGCCTTTAGCAGAAGCTGGCTTCATCTTTTTAAGATCGCCAAGTAGTGCAATTAGGTTTTCTTTTACTGCGTCTGCAGTGAAACCTACTTTGCCTAGCGAGCAATGGATGATGCCGGCCTTGTCTGTACGGTAACGCACTTGACCTGACTTAGCATTTTTAACAGCAGTAGCTACATCTGGTGTTACAGTGCCAACTTTAGGGTTAGGCATTAGTCCACGTGGACCAAGAACCTGACCTAGCTGACCTACTACACGCATTGCGTCTGGAGAAGCAATAACCACGTCAAAGTCCATTTTACCGGCTTTGATTTCTGCAGCCAAATCTTCCATACCAACAATGTCTGCACCAGCAGCTTTAGCTTTTTCTACGTTGTCACCTTGAGTGAAAACAGCAACACGAACATCTTTACCAGTGCCGTTTGGAAGCACTGTAGAACCACGAACAACTTGGTCAGATTTACGTGGGTCAACGCCCAAGTTAACAGCGACGTCGATTGCTTCTGCAAACTTAACAGTAGATAGCTGCGCCAACAAATCAACAGCAGTGTTGATCTCGTATACTTTGCCTAGCTCAATCTTTTGCGCGATTGCTTTAGCGCGTTTGGTCATGTTAGCCATTAGATAACACCTTCTACATTTAAGCCCATAGAACGAGCACTGCCCGCGATAGTACGTACAGCTGCATCCATGTCAGAAGCAGTTAAGTCTTCCATCTTAGTGGTTGCGATTTCTTCAAGCTGCGCACGAGTTACAGTGCCCACTTTCACAGTGTTTGGACGTGCAGAACCACTTTTAAGGCCTGCGATCTTCTTCAACAATACTGCTGCAGGAGGAGTTTTGGTGATAAAGGTAAAGCTACGATCTGCATATACTGTAATAACTACAGGTACAGGCATACCAGCTTCCATGCTCTGAGTTTGAGCATTGAAGGCTTTACAAAATTCCATGATGTTTACACCATGTTGACCCAATGCTGGGCCTACTGGTGGACTTGGGTTGGCCTTGCCGGCAGCAACCTGTAGCTTGATGTAGGCTTGTACTTTCTTAGCCATGATGATGATCTCCTAATGGGTAATAACGCCTTCCCTAGCCTTTAAGCCACCGCTAAGCGATAGTTAACAAGCAAAAGAACAGCTCCCCTATTCAAAAAACATTCCGCTAATGCTGAATGCGCAAAAACCCTGGACGCCGCTAACGACTCCAAGGTTTAACATTGGCAGCCTAAGCTGCCAAAAATTAGGCCTTTTCGACCTGAATAAATTCTAACTCAACAGGGGTTGATCGGCCAAAAATAAGCACAGCCACTTGCAAGCGACTCTTCTCGTAATTAACTTCCTCTACCACACCGTTGAAGTCTGCAAACGGCCCATCCACAACACGAACCATTTCACCTGGCTCAAAGATAGTCTTAGGTCTTGGCGCTTCTGCACCAGTCTCAACACGCTCTAAAATAGCATTGGCTTCACGCTCTGTAATAGGGGCAGGTTTGTCAGCTGTACCACCAATAAACCCTAATACACGCGGAGTTTCTTTAACCATGTGCCATGTGTCGTCATTTAGTTCCATATTTACTAGCACATAGCCAGGGTAGAACTTACGTTCACTACGGCGCTTTTTGCCCGCACGCATTTCGATGACTTCTTCTGTAGGCACCAAAACATCGCCAAACACATCCTGCATTTCAAAACGCTCAATGCGCTCATGCAAGGCGCGCATAACCTGCTTCTCGTAACCTGAGTATGCGTGAACAACGTACCAACGCTTTGCCATGATAATATCCTAACTAAACTTTTGAGCTGACTAGCCAATCAAAGACGCAACAGCCCAACTCAAAAATGAGTCTAGACCCCACAAAAACAAAGCCACAATCAACACCACAACTACTACAATTAATGTAGTCTGTGTTGTTTCTTGCCGATTTGGCCAAACCACCTTACGGATTTCTTTGCGGGCTTCTTTAAAACTAACTGCATAACCCCTGCCTTTGGTAGTTTGCAAAGCAAAATACAATGCCACGCCCGCCAAAGCCACTAGAGCTATCGTACGGTACAACAGGGATTGATCAGAATATACAGAGTTACCTACAACACCAGCAATCACTATAGCTAGAACAATTAACCATTTAACGGTGTCTAAACGTGAGTTCTTTGTAGTTGGTGTAGCGCTCATATTGGAGCCTCTAGTTAACTGTGCTTTTTACTTTGGCTATCATTACCCAAAGCATTAAAAATATGGCAGGCCAGGAGGGATTCGAACCCCCAACATTCGGTTTTGGAGACCGACGTTCTGCCGTTGGAACTACTGGCCTAGAACATCTTTTGACGTGATTGTTTAAAACATGCCAAAAGTATGGGACGCGTATATTATACGTGCCCCATGATATTTGCAAGCAATTAGAGCTAACTGCTTGCATTTGTTCAGCTTAAATTAAGCTAAGATACGAGCTACAACACCAGCACC
>DKMQ01000024.1:0-17554 GCA_002470565.1 Oceanospirillaceae bacterium UBA7410
TTGGTTTAAGTTACTTTTTGCGCAATAACATGACGAGATGGCCAGTATGTTCTGTGCCAAAAGAGAGCCATGCTAATTTCTAGACTTATTCCTCCATGCTGCATATTATTGGTGACTTAAGCAGATCCTTATAACAGGCAAGCACGGAAACGGCATAATGCACTTATCACAAATCCACACTTACCCGATTAAATCTACACACCCTATATCACCCCAAAGCGCCTATCTGTTACCTACAGGGATTGCTTTAGATAGGCATTGGATGGTTATAGACGGCAATAACGCTATGGTGACTTCGCGTAAGCACCCCAAATTATTGCATGTATTAAGTCGTGTTGAAGGCGATAATTTACGCGTTACATTGAAGCGCCAAGAGTTTTTATTGCCTTTAGTTGCAAAGCCAAATAAGCCAATTATGGTTAAACACTGGGCGCAAGCGCCATTGCTTGCTTGGCCACAAAGCGAGGCGTTAGATGCTGCTTTAAGTGATTATCTAGGGATGAACTGCCGTATAGTTTTTAGTGCTAGCTTATACTCAAAAAGCACCAGTGAAGCCGTATCCTTTGCAGATGCGCAGCCTGTTTTGCTGACCACTACTGCTTCTTTAGCTGCTTTGAATCAACGCTTGGATGTGCCTATTGGAATGGACCGATTTCGAAGTAACTTGGTGGTTGACAATATTATTGCAGATGTTGAAGATGGCTGGAAGAGAATACGTATCGGTGAATGTGAGCTAGAAGTTACTTACCCATGTGAGCGATGTGTACTTACCACGATTGATCCTGAGTTACTCACTAAGCACCAACAGCAAGAGCCCTTGCGAACTCTGGCAACTTATAGAAAGTTACCAGAGGGTGGCGTGGGATTTGGAGTTAACCTCATTGTAGTTCGACCTGGCGCTATCTCTATCGGAGACACTGTAGAGGTTTTGAGCTAGACAGGTGAAGCTCATGCATAATCGTGGTATTAATATGACTCCATTTAAACCTAACCATCGAGCTATCTATGCCTTATTTTGATTACATTGTTGTTGGTGCAGGCTCAGCTGGGTGTGTGGTAGCTAATAGGCTCAGTGCTGACCCAAGCGTCAGTGTTTGTCTGATTGAAGCTGGTGGCAAAGCTAAGAGCCCTTGGGTCAGTATTCCTGCTGGAATATTTGGTCTTTACGGTAATAAAAAATACGATTATAACTTTGTTAGTTTGCCACAAAAAAATCTGTCCAATAGGGTGATGAAGATTAATCGTGGCAAGGGCTTAGGAGGATCTAGTGCTATTAATAGCATGGTGTACATTAGGGGTAGTCGCAATGATTATGACACTTGGGCTGAGCTGGGATGTGAAGGTTGGGGTTATGATGACGTGTTGCCTGTGTTCAAAAAAATGGAGTCTAATCAAATAGGCCAAAGTGCCTATTTTCATGGCTTTGATGGCGAATTGAATGTGTGTAAACAACAAGACCCAAACCCTGTTGCTAAGGTGTTTGTTGCTGCAGGAAAAGCTGCTGGATTATCAGAAAATACTGATTTTAATAGCGCTACTCAACTAGGGTTAGGCATCTATAATGTTAAACAAGAACGTGGCCAGCGTGTGAGTAGTTATACGGCGTTTTTAAAGCCGGTAGAGGGTCGCCGTAACCTTACTATTATGACGCATACCCAAGCATTAGCGTTAACAATTGAAGCTGATGTAGTAACAGGTTTAACCATTGAACATAAAGGTGAGCAACAACATTTGCATTGCAATATTGAGGTGATTCTTTGTGGAGGCACTATTTTGTCACCGAGTATTTTATTGGCTTCAGGCATTGGCGACAGGGATGAACTAAGTCTGGCGGGTATTGAGTGTAACCATCATCTACCTGGCGTTGGCAAAAACCTACAAGACCATATAGACAGCATGGTAACTGTAAGATCTGTGCCGCCTGACTCTATGGGAGTATCTTTTAAAACATTATTACCGCATGTGTTATCGGCACCGTTTAAGTATTGGTTTAGCCGTAAAGGATGGTGGACAACCAATTATGTTGAAGCGGGTGGTTTTGCTAAAACAAAGCTTGCCCTCAATGAAGATACTCAGCCAAATCCAGACCCAGACGTGCAATTTCACTTTGCTCCGCTATATCGCAGTCATAGGGGCAAAAAGTTTGAATGGGGCCATGGATATTCTTTATTCACTTGTGTCTTACGGCCTCTTAGTAGGGGGAGTGTGAAACTGGTTCATGACGGATATAAGCGCAATTTGATGATTGACTATAATTTTTTTAGTCATAAAAAAGATCAGCAAACATTGATAGAAGGTATTAAGGAAGCTAGAAAGATATTGGCTGCACCTGAATTTGATCATTTACGAGGCAAAGAAATGGCGCCCGGGGAAAGTGTTCAAACGGATGCTCAAATTCTTAATTATCTGCGTGATACTGCCACTACCGTATACCACCCAGTAGGCACGTGTAAAATGGGGATAGATGCATTAGCGGTGGTGCACCCAAAAACATTAAAAGTCATTGGTGTAGATAACTTACGCGTCATGGATGCCTCTATAATGCCCAATATTATCAGTGGTAATACCTCAGCCGCCACCATGATGATCGGCGAGCGGGGGGCTGCTATGGTGTTGGCAGAGCGGCACTAAGTTTGTTTTTTATCTTTGATAACAAATAGGCTCATGCTTTAGCTAGAAAAAGAAACAAGATCTGAAACTTTTATAAGTGCTTTAGTTCTAAGATACTAAAGCGGGTAGTATTATTGGTTGTGCAAAATACTCTTTTAAAGCGAGTAAATTATTCGCTCCAATACCAACTAGTCACGTTAAAGCGGTATAGATCGACATCCTCAAAGCGTAACTTTTCTACCCAATGTTCAGAGCCTGAGGATGAAGGATTAAAAAAAATACAACGATTGTATAGCGGTGAGATAGTGATTGGTTGGTTGTCTTTGTTGCCTATAAAACTGAGCTCGCCACCTTTTTTATTACTCCAGTTCTTATTTAAATACAGTAACATGCAGACCTCTCTGCCAGGTGAGTCATCTGCATGTTGTTCAACAAAGTCTGTGCTTGCTAGGCGAAAGTAATTGGTGTTTATTTCAGGCTCAGCCACATTGATATCGGTTAATTGCACGTTAAAAAGGCGTGATAAGACCGACATAAATGCATCACTACGCAAAAAGGATAAAAATTCCTCAGCAAGGTTAGGGCTTACAGCATCACGTTTCCAAACATCGCGCTGTACAAAGCGCTGCGCTGCAGTTGCGTTCTTCCATGCAGCGCTATCCACATATAAAGCAGAGTAGGTGTGTTGTTGAGTTTGCCAGTATGGGGATTGTTGCAAGATGTGCATGACATCATCAAGTTTGGCCTCATTAAATAATCCATCAATCACTATATGATTAGGGCAGGCGCTTAGCAAGGACTCTTGATATTGATCTAATTTAAGATCAGTTACTTGTTCATCATTGAGCCACATTAAATTATCCCTTTATTTAATTGCGTGCGTGATTAGTAAAAATATTTATACAAAGGCACAAACTCTAGGGCATCTACGTAATGTAATCAGCACTGTTTACCACTTATTAATTACGTGTAAAATGGCTATTGACAATATGTTAGCAACTTCCATGATAATTGGCGAATTAAGGCTGCTATGATGTTGGAAGGTCGACACAGTTTATCAAAGAGAAAGGCATGGAAAAAGCTAATTCAAATCCACAAGACATTGTCATTATTGGTGCCGGTTTTGTTGGTGTCGCTACAGCAATGTGGCTACAAAAAAGTGGTCATAAAGTCACACTAATAGACCCAGAACCCTTCGAAAAAGGAGCTTATTTTGGGAATGCCTGCACTATTGCCACTTACGCTAATATCCCTGTAGGGACACCCAGCACCATAAAAAACATCCCTAAACTATTATTTAGCCCCCAAAGTCCTTTATCGCTAAGCTGGTCTTATTTGCCAAAACTCACACCTTGGTTGTTGCGCTTTGCATGGGCCAGTAGGCCATCTCAGGTGGCGTCTATTAGTCATCAGCTTGGTGTTTTATTGAGTCACGCACAAAGTGCACTAGCGCCTTTGATTGAAACTGCTAAAGGTGAAGATCTTGTCGCTAAAAATGGCACCTTGTATTTGTATGGTAGTGAAGCAGGTTTTATGAAGGCTAAATCAGATATCCAGCTACGCCGCCTTAGTGGAATACCTGTTACTAAGCTAACTAAAGCTGAAATTTCAGACTTAGAACCTCAGTTAAACCCTGTTTACAAGCGCGGTTTGTTTTTTGACAACGCTCAGCACCTTCTTAGCCCATTAAATTTATTGCAACGTATGGGTGCTTCAGTCATTGCTAAGGGTGGGCAAATTATTACCAACAAGGCGCTAGGTATTGAAAGGGTAGATGCGCAAAAGCTTAAAGTATTACTGCAAGGCAGCAGTGTGTTGGCTGATAAGGTCGTTGTTGCCGCTGGTGCTTGGTCTAAGCATTTGGCTCGACAGGCAGGTGACCAATTGCCCTTGGATACAGAGCAAGGTTACCACTTAATGTACAATGCTCAACAGCAACTTCTTCAGCGTCCAGTGGGCTGGGCTGATGCCGGTGTTTATTTGACACCGATGAACGATGGGTTAAGAGCAGCGGGGACAGTAGAGTTGGCAGGTCTTAATAACCCAATAAATCCTCGACGTTTGGAAATCATCTCAGGTGCGGTAAATGACTTGCTGCCACAACTTAAAAATTACGACAGCCAGTGGACAGGCTTTAGGCCTTCTATGCCTGATTCCAAGCCTGTCATTGGTCGCTCTAGTAAGGATGGTGGGATTTTTTACGCCTTTGGCCATGGCCACATTGGCGTAACCTTGTCAGGCATCACCGGTAAGTTGATTAGCGAACTTATTGATAACAAGGCACCTAGTGTTGATATTAGTGCTTTTGCACCAGGGCGTTTTTAAGATGATCAAAGAGCGTAGTTTATGATGGGTAACCCAGACACTTCACCCGCTTTAATCGTCTTTTGAGCATAGGCTTTACGCGCAAATACGCGCTCTAAAAAAGGGGCAAAAAATTCTAGAGATTGATTTTCATAGTCAGGCTCAAAACAGTTCTGGTCCCAGCGCTCACAAAAATCTACTGCACTTTGATAGTAGCTGTGGCCTGCATATTGATCTCGATCATTAGGGTTCCAGCCATCTATATGATGGGCGTAATAAATCATTTGGAACGCACCGTGGTGCTCAATCACCCATGTTACTTCTTCACTCACAAAGGGCCTTATTATTTCCGCTGCCATACGGTCGTGATTTTGTGGTGCCAACCCATCGCCTATGTCATGCAGTAAAGCAGCCACTATCCAGTCGTCATTAGCATTGTCACGCCATGCACGAGTGGCAGACTGTAGGCTGTGTTCTAAGCGGCTAATGGGGTAACCATCTAAACTATCTTGGCCCTGGCGTTTGAGCTCTGCCAACAAGCGCTGCGCTGTTTTCCCATGAAAAGATTCTTCATGTTGATGCAGCAGCTGATAATCTTCACGTGTACCATGCTTCATTTGGGTAAAACTAACGGTGGCCATACATGCTTCCAATTTCAGAGTTTTAGCGTTTGAACGCCTAGAAAGAATGCCAGTTTCATAAAGCCATGGCAAGGCAGATGTTAGGAAGGTTGGGAAGGCTTCATAAAAGGTGATAACGATTGAGAGGCTAAGTATGTCAAATAGATTAACCATTATCACAGAGCTGAGGTAGAATAAGTCTTAACTTAATTAAATGATTCTTACATATGGCACGCTTGCATCAAGACATTCTTAGAGAGCTTGGGATTTTGCAACAAGAGCTTCAAAACTTGGGGATCTGGAGTGATATAGCGCCTTCAGAAGAGGCGTTACTTAGTACAGAGGCTTTTTGTTTTGATCGTATGGGTTTAGGGCAATGGTTACAGTGGATTTTCATACCAAGGCTGAGTTACTTGGCCGAAACCCAAGCAGATTTACCACAAAAAAGTGCCATTCTGCCGATGGCAGAAGAAGCCTTTAAAGATTTAGACGATGCAGTTAAAGGCTTGTTGGGCAGCATAAGGCGCATGGATGGTTTGCTTACGGTATAGATGATTAGTTTATACCGCAAGCTATGTCAGATAAATACGACTACGCGGACAAGCGTTGCCCAATCCAACCGCCTACTAGCAGTGCAGGCAAAAATACCATAGCTTCAGTAGGGTTGATCATAGCGCTTAGAATGCCAGGCCCTGGGCAATAGCCACTAAGTCCCCAACCTATACCAAATAAGCTTGCGCCTAAAAATAATCGACTATCAAGACTTGTTTTGACGGCCATATAAAACCGGTCGGCAAAGAGTGGCGCTTTGCGTTTCATAATAAAGCGTGAAGACAATAGTGTAACAGCTACAGCGCCACCCATAACAAAGGCAAGGCTTGGGTCCCAGTTGCCAAATAGATCCAAAAAGTCTTGTACCTTAGTAGGGTTTACCATTTCTGAGATGACTAAGCCTGCACCAAAAATAAGACCGGATAGTAGAGCGATGATAATACGTTTCATGTAAGTCTTCCTTATCCGATGAAGTTTCGTAAAACGGTAACGGTGATAATGCCCGTAGCCATAAAAGTGATGGTAGCGGCAATCGAACGCCCAGCCATTAAGCCGATACCACAAACCCCATGTCCGCTAGTGCACCCATTGCCAATACGAGTGCCAATGCCTACGGCTAAACCAGAAATAATAAGCAAAGCGGGTGAGTAACCTTGGCGCAATTCAAATTCAACAGGCAACATTAAATAACCACCAGCAACGATGCCTACTAAAAAAGCTATGCGCCAGTTGCGCTCTGATCCACTTAGTGGGTTAAACAATAAATTGTACAAGATACCGCTGATACCAGCGATACGCCCATTAAACGCAAGTAATAACGCAGCACTAATGCCAATCAAAACGCCACCTAGAAGGGCCTGTGTTGGGAATACTTCAAGCATGATTTTAACCTCTATATTAGAATTATCTAATTATATGCACGCTTAGGAATTATGTCAATCCAGCTTTTTGATTATATGCTTATTACTTTATTAAAATGCTTTTAGATAAAATAGAATTACACGCAAATTATGCTGCTGGGGTGTCAACAAATGGCCCATATCGTGGTATGTTTAGTATTGTAAGAATGAAGTTAATAATATGGATTTTCACTAGATGCCAAATAATGATGATATTGATGATCTGCCCAGCTTAATGCCAGATTCAGACGAGATAAAAGGGGCTGGAAAGAGCTCTGTTTCCTCCAGCCGCAGTGCAGCTGATGAGCCCGTTAGTGCGTCTTCAGCTGGTGTGGGCAGAACAAATGTGAGAGAAAATCGCAGGCCAATTGCGCCGCCTCGTAAAATGAACACAAGTGGTCCTCAAGTGATTGCTAAACAAAGCTTAATATTATGGATGTTGGTTTTGGCTATGTGTGTAGGTATTTTGGGAGGGGGTTATTGGGCTTACAACAAGTTAACTGATGTGGATCTTTTATTAACGGTATCCCGAGGTGAGCTAGACCACGCTCGCAAACGAATCGGAGAGTTAGAAGCTCTGGTTGTTGCCACTGACGTAAATGCAAATAAATCAGGCACTGTGGTTCAGGCCCAAGTAAGGTTGATGGATAACCGAGCTAAAGAGCGCAATAAATTTGTAGATACAGAGATTGATAAATTGTGGGGTGTTACTTATCGTAATAATAGGCCTGCGATAGAGGAAAACCAAAAAGCCATTGAAAATAACAACACTACTCTTAAGCAGCATCAAGAAATGTTTGTCACTCAAACTGATAAAGTCGACAAGCAAAAAACACTAGCATCCCAGCAACAGCTTTTAATACAAGAAGCTGGTCAAACTAGCCAATTGGCAATGCAAAGCGTAAACGAGCAACTGAATAAAGTACAACTACTACAAGATACTTTGTCCACTGTGTTGAACCAGATTAAGGAGCAAGATAAGGCCCTGTCTGATCAGCACAAGGCAGATATTGCTCATGCTCAGTTAGCTGAACAGCTTGCCTTACAGCGTGTACAAGATCTATCTACGTTAAACGCCACCATTGCAAGTGTATCGAATCAATTAGAAAGCTCTAAGGCAGATGAAGGTTTAATAGAGGTCACCAATCGTATCGATAGCCTTGAAAATAATTCTAGGGTGTTAACAGCGATTGAGCAAAATGCCAGTGAAATGGATGAGCGGGTTTATCTAGTTGAGGAGTCTATAGATTCAGTAAACTCCTTTCGAAGGGATACAAATCGAAAGTTAGATCAATTACAGAATCAAATTCGTAATTTGGCCTATAGCGAGTAATTGAATAGCCAAAAGGATGGTCGCAAGGGAGCTGAACATGCAAAAACTATTGCATCCTAAAATCCAATTGGGTCATTGGCCCACTCCGTTAGAGCCTATGTTGCGCATTAATGACATGCACAAAGGGCCAGAGTTATGGGTAAAAAGAGACGATTGTACTGGCCTTGCTTTTGGTGGAAATAAAACTCGAAAACTGGAATTTTTAATTGCAGACGCACAACTAAAAGGAGCCACTATACTGCTTACAGCTGGTGGCATACAATCAAATCATGCCAGACAAACAGCGGCGGCAGCCGCTAAAGTTGGCTTAGGATGTGAGTTATTTTTGGAGCAAGTAAAAGGTGTTTCAGAAATAGATTACAGTCATTCTGGTAATGTTTTATTGGATCAGCTACTTGGGGCTCGATTGCATTTGCTGCCAGCAGGTCAAGATTTGGATGCGGTCATGGCTTTAAGGGCTCAAACCCTAGCCGAGGCTGGACAAGTGCCATACGTGATGCCTGTAGGGGGAAGTAATGCCATTGGCTCAATGGGGTATGTTAATTGTGGTCTAGAATTGGCGAACCAATTACAAGCTCAAGATATTAGTTTTGACGCTATTGTTTTAGCTACGGGAAGTGCGGGCACACAAGCAGGATTGCTTGCGGGATTGGCATTGGCTGGTATTGATATTCCGGTATTGGGTATCACTGTAAGTCGCTCAAGTGTTGGGCAGTGTGAAAAAGTATTAGCGTTGTTGCATGAGGTCCAAGAATTATTAAAACAGCCCAAGTTGCACGAAGATCATGTCATCTGTTTTGATCAATATTATGGATCTGGCTACGGTCATCCTACACCCTCAATGATCGAAGCAGTGCGCCTTGCTGCTAGTTTGGAAGGTTTATTCCTAGACCCTGTTTACTCTGGCAAAGCTTTTGCAGGGTTGTTAGATCTGGTTAGGCACGGCTATTTTGATAGCTCCGATCGGGTTTTGTTTTTGCACACTGGCGGTACACCAGGCTTATTTGCATACAGTGAGTGTTTGAGCGAGTGTTAATCAAGTAATTAGCTGTGTTGGGCTCTCAAGGTATTTGCTTCTATTTTTAAACGTATTAATAATAATTTGCTCTAGCGCTTTAGTTACAGGCATATGTTGATGACGACGAGACTGTAACAGGGCGATTTGACGTTTGATTTTAGGCTCTTCAATTAATCTAAAAGCTAGTTCTTCGCTGTCTTTTGGGAAGGCCATCCAAGGCAATGTGGTAATGCCAGCACCGGCTTCTAACATCGCTACCAATGACGTCATGTTGGCCACCTGTGTAGATGCGGATAAAAATGCTTGTGCAGGAGTATTTTCTACCAATGGTGTAGTGCCGTTGCGTATGAGCTTTTCTTGGCTTAGGGCCTCCCAATCAATGTCGTTAACTTGTTGCATCCATGGGTGTGTTTTTAGGGCGACAATACCCACCCTGTCAGCGCATAGGTTTGTATGGTGCAGGTCGTTCTCTGTTTGCCAGATACTACTAATAGCTAAATCAATCCGTCCATCTAATATTTTGTCCCTTAAATTATCCCCATTATCATCTTGCACTTGCAGGTGAACCAGAGGGTGCTGTGCTAAAAAATCCCTCATTATATGAGCTAACACCGTTTTGGCAATAGACGGTAGAACCCCCAGCTTGATGCTGCCAGACTGTCCTTGTGCCATGCTCATGCCATTGTGTACAGCAGTTTCATAGTGTTTATAAAGGGCTTTAGCTTCAGGTAAAAAAGCGATGCCAAAGGCGCTGAGTTCTCCATGACGCTCAGGATTAAATAAAGCTGCTCCTAACAAATTTTCAAGTTGTTTAATTGCCAAACTAACCGCGGGTTGTGATCTACATAAAATATTTGCAGCTTGGCGAAAATTTTTGCAGTGGGCTACGGTAAGAAAGGTGTTAATTTGAGCTATTTTTATATCGGGCAACATGATGCTAACCTAAGGCGTTTATAATAAAACTTATTAAATTATATATTTAATTGATTATTATTATCAAGGCAGTAGGTCTAAAATAGGCCTAACTAAACAAATTATGCCAGTTAAATCAGTGAAGGAGCGAACATGAGCCAGGTACAAAAAAACTACATCGCAGGTCAATGGGTCGATGGTGAATCAACCATTAATAACATTAACCCTTCAAATCACAGCGAAGTGGTGGGTCAGTTTACCCAAGCTTCCCCCGATCAGGTGGATCAGGCCATTGCCTCTGCCCGTGCGGCACAAGTCCAGTGGCAAGCCACAGGCCTAGAAGCTAAGCAGCGTGTATTGCAAGCGATTGGTGATGAGATGATTGCTCGTTGTGATGAGCTTGGTGAAATGCTTTCTCGCGAAGAAGGTAAGCCTCGTGCAGAGGGCCGTGGTGAAGTATATCGAGCTGGTCAGTTTTTCCAGTACTATGCAGCTGAAGTATTGCGCCAGATGGGCGAGACTGCAGACTCTGTGCGCCCTGGTGTAGAAATTGATGTGCGTCGTGAGCCTATGGGTGTTGTGACGGTGATTAGTCCTTGGAACTTTCCTACAGCAACAGCGTCTTGGAAGATTGCTCCAGCCCTTGCTTTTGGTAATGCAGTGATTTGGAAGCCAGCTAACTTAACCCCAGCTAGCGCTGTATTATTGACTGAAATTATTGCCAAGCAAGACATTCCTGCTGGCTTATTCAATCTAGTGATGGGTTCTGGTGCAAGTGTTGGTGAAAGGCTCATCAACTCTGAAGACATAGACGCGATTACTTTTACGGGTTCATTGGCTGTAGGTAAGCGTGTAGCGGTTGCAGCTGCGGGTAATCTCACCAAATTCCAGTTGGAAATGGGCAGTAAGAATGCTTTGGTTGTATTGGATGATGCCGATTTAGATAATGCAGCAGATTGTGCTGTTAACGGTGCTTTTGGTAGTTCTGGACAAAAATGTACAGCATCGTCGCGCTTAATCGTAACGGCCGGTGTGCATGATGAATTCGTTGCTAAAGTGCAAGAACGTATGGCCAAGCTTAAGGTTGGCGGTGCTCTAGAAGAAGGCGTCACTATTGGACCAGCTGTAGATGCTAAGCAATACGCGCAAAACAAAGAATACTTTAAATTAGCCCAAGATGAAGGCGCTGATTTAGTTTGTGGTGGTGAATTTGACGACAGTAAAGGTTACTTTATGACACCTGCATTGTTTATTAACACCACAAACCAAATGCGTATTAATATCGATGAGGCTTTCGCCCCGTTAGCTTGTGTAATAAAAGTAGCAGACTACGATGAAGCCTTAGCTACTTTAAACGATACTCAGTATGGTTTAACTGGCGGTATTTGTACTACGTCTCTTAAATATGCCACTCACTTTAAGCGCCATGCTAAAACAGGCTGTGTGATGATTAACCTACCTACTGCTGGCACTGATTACCATGTGCCTTTTGGTGGTCGTAAAAACTCAAGCTTTGGCTCTCGTGAACAGGGTAAATATGCGCAAGAATTCTACACTGAAGTTAAGACCACTTACATGAAAGCATAATTACTTATAACAGTGGCAGCAACACCAATGGGCAAAGGGGAAACACTATGAGCAAAATGATGATGATCGACGGCTTACAATACAGCCACTGGAGTCGTGAAGTATTTGAGCAAATGCGTGATGGCGGATTAAGTGCTGTGCATGTCACCATTGCTTACCATGAACTAAGTCGAGAAACATTGCAGAACATCGGTCAGTGGAACCGTATGTTTGAAATGCACAATGACTTAATCATGCCTGTTCATACTGCTGCAGACATTGAGGCTGCTCATGCTCAGAACAAAGTAGGCATTATTTTTGGATTTCAAAATTGCTCACCCATTGAAGATGATATTGATCTAGTGGCAATTTTCCATCAATTAGGCGTGCGTATTATGCAACTAACCTATAACAATCAAAGCCTGTTAGGTGCCGGTTGTTATGAGGCTACAGACTCTGGTATTTCTCGTTTTGGTAAGGTGGTTATTGCTGAAATGAACCGTGTAGGCATGGTCATTGATATGTCTCACAGTGCCCAAGAAAGTACCTTGCAAGCTATAGAGATCTCACAGCGTCCTATTGTAATTAGTCATGCCAACCCAACATTTTTTGAACCAGCTAAACGTAATAAATCTAACAAGGTTTTATCAGCTCTTGCTGAGAGTGAAGGTTTGTTAGGTTTCAGTATGTATCCGTTTCATCTTAAAAATGGTCCGCAGTGTCGTTTAGATGAATTTTGCACTATGGTGGCAGAGACTGTAGATTTGATGGGTATTGACCGTGTGGGCATGGGTAGTGACTTGTGCTTAAATCAGCCGCTTTCAGTTTTGGAGTGGATGCGTAACGGCCGTTGGACAAAACAAATGGATTATGGCGAAGGCTCTGCTAATAATGCGGCTTGGCCTGAATCTTTGTCTTGGTTTAAAACCAGTGCAGATTTCCCTAATATTGTGGTTGGTTTGCAAGATAAAGGTTTTAATGACGTTGAAGTGGAAAAAATTATGGGCCGTAATTGGCTAGATTTTTGTGCTGCAGGATTTGGGCAGCGCTAACTAATTAAACCTATATTATTATGTGCGCGTTTAGGGCTACTTGAGTCTAAGGCGTGAGCTTTGAGGTGTTTATATGAGCCAGGTTATATTACGTCCAGCAGCGCAGGCAATGGACTTAGAGCGTTTAGGCTCTGGGTTTTCTAGTCGTTTAAGCTTTATGCGCACTTTAGTTAGGCATATGGTTAAAGATCAATGGGCAATTAGTTACAGTCAATTTGAACTAGATAAAGACGGCTATGGCCATGCTGTGTTCGATATAAAAATGCCCCATAGCCAGCTAAGTTTGGTCATTTTTTCTCAATACCTAGATCCCAAAGAGCGCAATGACAGGGTCATTGCAGAAAAGTGGGATCTCACCATGTCCTTGGTTGAGGGAGAGGTGGATGACTTGTGGCTAAAGCAGCTAGCAAAAAATGTGCCTTTACAAGAAGCTGGGCGTATAGATGCGCGTAGTTTGTGCCTCTCTCGTGGCAACAAAAGTGCGCGTATATTCGATACCTTATTGACACAATTACGCAGTGGTCAACAGCCTGACCCCAAGAAACTTGCAGAAGTGGGGTACCTGTATCGCACTACTGCAGTGTATGGGTCGGGTAAGTTTGGGGCCTGCGACTGGGGTAAAATTGCCCGCCAACATCCTGATTTAGCTCGGCCTTTCTCTGCTGAAATGCTAGTGTGTTACTTATTGCGCCAATTTAGCTTAGACCAGCTTCATCATATGGTGCATCAAGCGCAGTACCCAGACGCTGTAGATTTGGATATTAATCTACAGCGCTACCTTGGCATTGGTAACTCTACTGGCTTGGGGATGGCACCTTATTTAATTAATCACCCTTTATTGATGAGTCAATGGATTGGTCAGCGAGAGCAAGCCTATGCTGAGGTGTTAGCAGAACCAGTGGATCAAGCAGATGTGATGAAGTTGCAAGGCATCTTGCTTCAGGCGATGCAGCATGTGCGAGAAGTGAGCACTTTTGATGAATGGCAAAGTGCAAATAACATTCAGCTTTTAGTGGATACACAAGATTTAAGTGATTGGTTAGGCAGCGACACTTGCAAGCTAAATGATTGGCGCGTTTTGCATGACTGGGCGTTGCAAAACTACAGCCTAGAAACGCAAGAGTTGTTAGTCAGCCTTTTGCTTGAGCTTTACCCAAGCGTTGTTAACCCCAAGGAGGATCTGTTAGCGATTAACGAAAGCCTAACTTATGACCCCACTGCGTCAGCCCAGAACTTAGCTGATAGCATTCAAGAAAGCTATGATTGGGTCTTTGATTATGACTTTAATAAAGATGAAGAAAATCAAACATTTTGGTATTACTCACAAGAAAAAATAGAGCCAAGACTTGGTAAAACAGGTGTTGATGATGGCGTTGAAGTGCAAATGTTTTTAGGTATTGCTAAGGCTGTTCAGGCCTGCCACGATGACTTATTGATCGCGATGGAAACCTTGGCTGATATAAGTGTGGCGGAATTTTTGTTACAAAAGCCAATACACCTTGGCATTGTGAATCGTATTGCCACCATGTCTCAGACCCAGTATGGTGAAATTAGAGCTAACCTATTACACAAAGACGTCTTGCCTATGCATTTGTTGCGCTGCAAACTGGCTTTTTTTGGCGTGGGTAAGTTTGATCCAAAATCAGCCTTGTGGGTGCGTAATACCATGTTCCAAGGTGCGCCTGTAGTTGATGATTTAAATCATGAGTTTAACGATGATTGGTATTTCCCTATAGCGCCTATTCTTGGCGTAGAAAAAATGAGTGGCAAGGCCAATAATATCGCTCGTGAGAAACAAGTAAATGCCTAAGTTAATGTCTTTGTCAGCTAATGAGCTTAAGTTTTTAGTCAAAAGAAGCGTGGAGGGTCTGGGTTTCCCGCCAGGTGACCAATTGTCGGCAGGTATAAAAGCCGCTGCGGCTTTCCAATTGGGCCTAGCTAATAGCCGATTGTTAAATAATGCGTTAGATGCGCTCAATGGGCTTGTTAGTTCGCCTTTGCTTGTATCATCTAGTAATGATGAGGTTGTATTTGATGCTCAGGGTCAGTCGGCCCTTGTACAAGTGGAGCTGGCTCTAGGTTTTGCTTTATCTAAAGCAGCGCCTAAGTTACGCATTAAACGAGTTGTGGGGGCGGCTTTTGCTGTGCCTTGCCTAATGAACTGGCTTACACAGCCTTTAAGTAATTCCATAGCTCAGCAATGTTATGCGCTGTATTTCACTCATCACAGTGGGGCGCAGCGTTGCGTATTGATTGCTGCAGATGGCCAGTTATTAGGTTTGTATCAACCCTTACAAGAGGTGGTTGGTGCTGATGAATTGCTACTATGTATGGGTCAAGCAGACATTGATGGGGTTTTGATCACTGATGGTGCTGATTTGTTAGGTTGGCGTGAGCGTTGTTTAGATCAGGGTATACATTTAGAGAGTGAGTTGTTTGCCCGTTTACAGCGCATGATGCAGTCTTCATTTGTGCCAGAAACAGAAGCGTCAAGGGCCGGTGCTGGGCCTGGCTAATTACCCATGTGGCCCTTACTTGAACAATACCCTAGCTTTGTGTTTGTCCCATAAGTGATCCAATGGCTTGTATAAGCGCAGGGCTGCGTTCATCGGCCCTAAATGCTTCCAACACTTTTACGCGCAGTTTGGGTTGAAACATAAGCTCTTGCACTAAACCATTAAACACACCTTGATCTGCAGCACATTGATGAATAAAAAGATCCATTAATGACTCTGCCACTAGGTCTTGGCTGCATTTACTTGCAATGGTAGCGAGTAGCTCAACACCGACAGTTTGCTCCTTGCTCATTATTTCTTTTAGCCACTTTTGGCGTGATAAAAAGTCTGGAGACTGACTGACAGCCCGTAAACAAGCTACTTTTTCGCCAGCATCGTTGCTGGCCTTTGCGCGTAAGATAAACTCTGTGGATAGTGTGTGGCTAAGCTTTTGATTTTCAAGCTGTGCAGCAAGAGTATCAAGCACTGGTGCAGGTAGGTGTTTGACTTTTTGTTGCCAATCATCTTGTTGACCTAAGCGCATAGCGAAGTCGGCAAAGCCTTGCAATCCTAGTTCTTGCCAGTCTTTATGCGTGGTACCTTTGCGCATGTAGCTTTGCACAGCTGGATAAAAGCTAGATGCTGTTTGCTCTAAAGTAAGGCTTGCTTGGGCATGGAAGGCCGCCATACGAGCCTGATCTGGGGTAAAGGCAAGGTTACTGTGTTTTAGTTGTTCAGCCCACTCACCAGATGTTTTTTTGTCTAGCATGTTAGTACCAATGGTTTCTAACAGCTGATTAAGAAACTCATCACGTGCTGCTTGAATTAATAAACCACGTTCATCCAGTGGTAGTTTTAAAAACCAAATGGTTGGAGTGGTGAGTTTTTCTTCTGGCGTCTTTGGTGACCAAGATAGAATGCCCACCCAGGCATGTCGTAACCAAGGAAGAGGATAGGCTTTGCGTCCTTCTTCGAAGGCTTTAAAATCTGTTGAGGATAGTTTGCCAAGGCGACAGCCCATGTCATATATGCGATATTGACCTTGTAGTTGTTGTAAAAGATCACTTAAAGTTTCTACAGGTTGCATTTGGTCTGCTCGTGGGCCTAGGTTAAGATGACGAATATTATATCAAGTTTTACGCAAAGAGGTGTGTTGTGGTGGCAAAAAGCTGGTGGGTTTACATGGTACAAACTCAAGGCGACCGTTTGTATACTGGCATCACCACTGATCCTGCTAGACGCTTTAAAGAACACTGTGATGGTGGTAAGTTAGGGGCGAAGTTTTTTCGTACAGATCCAGCTTCAGCTATGGTTTTTGTGGAGCCACAGCCAGATCGATCTGCAGCAAGTAAGCGCGAGTTTGCTCTGAAAAAATTAACACGTAAACAAAAAATGGAATTAATTCCAGTAAATTCTATTGTGCTTTAAACCGCTGTCCAGTAATGCCTAAACTGTCAGGTCCAAGAAGGTATTGGTAAACGGGCATGATGTCTTTGGGTAGTGGGTTTTGTGCCGGGTTTTCACCAGGGTATGCTTGTGCTCTCATGCTGGTGCGAGTTGCGCCAGGATCGATAATATTAACGCGAATTTTACTAGTATTTCCAGTTTCATCAGCCAGTATCTGAGCCATGCCCTCTGTTGCAAACTTAGATACGCTGTAGGCGCCCCAGTATGCTTTGCCTTGAGCGCCAACGCTAGAGCTTGTGAATATAATAGAGGCGTCTTTTGACACCTCTAATAAGGGCAGAAGGGCTTGCGTCATCATGAATGGGGCAGTGGCATTGACCTGCATTACAAGGTTCCATGTGCGCGATTCATAGTTAGACAATGGAGTGCGTTGACCCAATATCGATGCGTTGTGCACTAAGCCATCTAAGCCGCCAAATTCGTCTTCCACAACTTGTGCCAGGCTAATGTAGTCTTCATCGGTAGCAAAGCGCAAATCTAATGGATAAATAGCAGCTTGTGGGTATCCAGCATTTTCAATTTCATCATACACAACTTCTAGTTTTTCTATGGTGCGTCCTAGCAATATAACCGTTGCACCTAGCCTTGCACTATCTATAGCAGCTGCGCGGCCAATGCCATCGCCAGCGCCTGTAATAAGTATGACTCTATTTTTAAGAAGTTGATCTGGCGCAGTGTAATCAAACATGGAAAATGGTGTCCTAAAATGATTCAAACCTAGATTAT